>NZ_JBNCAT010000001.1:0-180683 GCF_049808495.1 Acinetobacter sp. G11 | reverse complement strand
GGAATCGCCAGACGGCCTGTGTGGTTGCGAAACTCGACCTTTGGGCAGAAGCCAGGTCTTTGATTGCGGGAGCAAGTGAAGCAAGAGGATTCATATTGAGCTTTACAAGGCTGTTATAGCGTTTAATCAGACGCTGATCCAGACCGGAGATGTTAAATTGAAGAGCATGCTCTTCAATTTAACGCAAAGCTCGGGATTTGTGTAGATACCTATGCCCATAGGGAGAGGGAACGTTCATTGCGAATCTAATTCTTATTATTAAATTTTATACCAGTTACCATAACCAAATTTACAGCTTGAATCTGCTATGTAATGGATTTTTCCCTCTCCTTTCAGGAGATGAGCAGCACTGCTGCGCAAGGGGAGAGGTGAGGCTAAAGAGGTAAATCATAAAACTTGATGCTCCAACAACATCTCCAACCCACTCTCTTTCCTCATAAAACCAAGTCGTTGCTTTTCCGCCTTAAGCTGCTGCTTTACCGCAGACACATCCGCATCAATCTGCTTATACAACTGCTCAATATTCAGTTGCCCTTTCGACTTTTGTACCGCAATTTTGGCTTTATTTGACCAAACGAGTGAATCAATCAGTTCCTGAATTTGGCTTTTTAATGATTGACTTTGCGCTTCTAAGGCCTGTTGGTAAAACTTCACTTGCTCCGTGCTTAAACCTTTATTCGCACCATGCTTGCTTTGCTCCACTTCAAGCTGAAGTTTGAGTAAAAAGAATAAATCTTCCTGTTCATAGGCTTCATTGGCACGTTGCAAAAGCTCAGTCTTTTCTGCTTTCTTCGATTCATCTGGCTCACGGTCAGGGTGAATGATCGAAGCAATTTTTAAATACACCGTTTTTAAGGATTGATTCACTAATTTTTCAGCTTGCGCTTGTTTATCCTGCTGACGTTTGAGTTTGGCTTGCTCACGTGCCTGTTGATATTGGTCACTGTTCCAATCTTCATACTCATCAACGGCATCAAAGCCCTCATTTTCAGGCTCAGCACCTTGATCTTTAACTTTCTTTTTCTTCTTTGAGTATTCACTCGCCTGCACATAGTACGCATGCAGCTTCTCGACTTCATCAATCTGCTTTTGACTGAGCAAATGCGAACCTTGTAGCAAACGCACTAAAGTCTGAATTTTATCTTCCACCACAGCAGTGTCTGACTTACTTAAACCATAAAGACTTAGGCTATTCCATAAGGTCTGCATCTGCTCATACAGCGTACTGTATAAATCTCGATATGCAGGCATCAGAGCTTTTTGGCTATAGGCACGAATCTCATCTTTGGCATGTTGCCATGCAAGCAATAACTGTTTCTGCTGTTCAATCTCATCAATTAAACGATTCAGCTTCTGATGCTGTGGTGAGACTTCAAGTACCATTTGTGGCGTGGTTTTCAGCGCAAAAGACATAGGGAAGATAGAAGAAAAAGAAAAATTATACCTGATTTATGTGAATGTATTTTTTGGCTCATTTCGGTAAAACTGAAGCACGGCAAAATACTCAGCAAGTAAGCCTTAGCATTACATGGCTTCAGATCAGGTAATTTTTTGAATTAACTAAGTCACTAAAATAATTGCAGTTCTTTACCGAAAATATAAAGATACCTCCTGCTCTACTCGTGCATAGTATAAAAGAATGATGAATAAAGCAGAGAAAGGAAGCACACATGGATTGGGCCAGTATTTTCATACACGACACCAACTGGGAATTTGCCGCCGAAATTGTGGTGCGCTGTGTGTGTATGTTTATCATGATTATTCTGTTTTTACGCCTGACCGGGAAACGCGGAGTCCGGCAGCTTTCGGTGTTTGAACTGACCATTATTTTGTCCCTCGGCTCGATTGCCGGCGACCCGATGTTTACCGAAGACTTGCCCTTAATTCAGGCACTGCTGATCATGAGCGTCATCATCATGATGTACCGCCTGACCACCTGGCTGATGATGAAATACCAACCCTTTGAAGATTTACTGGAAGGCAAATCGCTGTACATTGTAGAAGATGGTGTATTGGTACTGGAGAAAATCAAGCGCGGGAAAATGTCACACGACGAGTTCTTTGCCGAAATGCGCCAGCAAGGCATTGAGCATCTGGGTCAGGTGCGTGCCGGGCTGCTCGAAAGCGATGGTAAATTTAGTATCCTGCTTTTTCGCCCTGAGGACATCCGTTATGGCTTGCCGCTGTTTCCCAAGCAATATCAGCAAATTACCCAGATACAACCAAACACTTATTATGCCTGCATGTACTGTGGCTATGTTGATCATCCTGACCAGCCCGAGCAGTCCTGCCCGCGCTGTGGCTGTTGCCGCTGGGCCAAGGCTATCAAGGAACAGATGCTCAGATAATCCGGAACGCCCTCAAGTTCTTTTTATCTTTTATTCAAATTTAGCGAGTAGAACTTTAGTCGAAGCCGTAAAACTCATATTCTAGCTGGCATGTTTCCTGCTGCAGTTAAGGCTCAGTGTTAAGAGGCTTTGACCAAAAAAACATTTATTTCATAGTCATTTATTGGTAACAAAACGGTAAAAAAATTTGCTTGAGCAATCCTTCAAAACTCGCTTAAGATGAAAACTGATGTACTTATAGACAGAAAAGAAAACATCTTTTGCATAAAAAAATAAGTGGCTTTCTATGGGCAACTTGGCACTTGATGATAAGGATATAAAAAGGAGTTTTATACATGACATATAAACGTAATATCACCTCTTTACTTTGCGCAAGCACACTCATGCTCGGTCTGAGTGCGTGTAGTGACAATAAAGCTCCATCCTCTGAAAAGCCTGCCGGTGGAGATGCCTCTGCTTCAGGTACGCTGGATAAAATTAAAAAGTCTGGCACCATTGTGCTGGGCTATCGCGACTCTTCCATTCCATTCTCCTATATTGCCGATAATCCAAATCAGCCGGTGGGCTATGCACACGATTTACAGTTAAAAGTTGTAGAAGCGGTGAAGAAAAAGCTGAACATGCCGGATTTAAAAATTCGCTATAACCTGGTGACCAGCCAAAACCGGATTCCGCTGGTATCAAACGGTACGGTAGATCTGGAATGTGGCTCAACCACCAATAACAAGGAACGTCAGCAACAGGTTGATTTCTCGGTCGGTTTCTTTGAAGTCGGCTCCCGTTTGCTGACGGCAAAAGATTCCGGAGTGAAAGATTTTGCCGACCTGAAAGGTAAAAAACTGGTCACCACAGCGGGGACGACATCGGAACGCTATATCCGCCAGCATCAGCAGGAATTGGGCATTGGCGAAATCATTTCGGCCAAAGACCATGCAGAATCTTTCCTGATGCTGCAAAATGGCCGTGCGGCGGCTTTTATGATGGATGACATCTTGCTTGCCGGTGAGAAATCCAAGGCGGCTGACCCGAATAAATGGGAAATTGTCGGAACTGCACCCATCCATGAAATTTACGGCTGTATGCTGCGTAAAGGCGATACCGGCTTTAAACAGGTGGTGGATGACGCCATTAAAGCCACCTATAGCTCTGGTGAAATCAACAAGATGTATGAAAAATGGTTCCAGCAGCCGATTCCACCGAAAAATATTAATCTGAACTTCCAGATGTCCGATCAGTTGAAGGCTTTAATCAGCAATCCGCATGATCGTGACCAATAAGCATTAGAACAACAACTTTATCCATCAGGCAGAAAAAGGACTTTTTTGCCTGATGCTACTCAGGAGTTACTATGAATTATAGTTGGAACTGGGGAGTTTTATTACAGTCTACCGGTGTAGGTGACACGACCTACCTGAACTGGATTGTGACCGGGCTGGGCTGGCTGCTGGTGATTGCCATTGTGGCCTGGAGCATTGCCATGGTTCTGGGCAGCATACTGGGTATCATGCGCACATTGCCCAGTAAAACCGCACGGGGTATAGGTACTGCTTATGTCACCCTGTTTCGTAATGTTCCCCTGCTCATTCAATTGTTTATCTGGTTTTATGTGGTTCCCAACTTTTTACCCGCGCCGATTAAATTATGGTGGATGAATGATCTGGGTGCCAATACCACGGCCCTAATTTCAGCCAGTGTCGGTTTGGGACTATTTACCGCAGCACGGGTCTGTGAACAGGTGCGTACCGGTATTGAAGCCTTGCCGGTAGGCCAGGTGAATGCCGGTTATGCCATGGGCTTTACGACCGCTCAGCTTTACCGTTATGTCATTTTGCCGCAATCCTTCCGCATGATTTTACCGCCACTGAGTTCCGAGCTGACCAACTGTGTCAAAAATACTTCGGTTGCATCCCTGGTCGGTGTGGCAGAAATTATTTCCCAGATGAAAACCATCAGTGAATATACCCAGAACACCATCGAAATTTATACCTATGTGACCATCATCTTCATTGTGATTAACTTCTGTTTAATTCAGGCAATGAATATGCTGGAAAAACGCTTACGTGTTCCCGGTCTGATTGCAGGAGATAAATAATGGAATGGCTCACTGCATTTTTAAATGACTTACAACTGTCTGCTCCTGCCTTGTGGCATGGTCTGAGCATTACCTTGAAAGTGGTGTTCAGTGCCACCATCGGCGGTATTTTGATTGGTACCCTGCTGGCTTTAATGCGTTTATCTTCCTTTAAAGTCCTGAATTTATTTGCGCAAGGCTATGTCAATCTGTTTCGCTCCATACCTTTGCTGTTGGTACTGATGTGGTTCTATTTTGCGGTGCCGTTTATCTATACCGCAGTCACGGGAAATTACCTGACCATTGATACCGCCTTGGTGTCGAGTATCGTGGCCTTTATGCTGTTTGAAGCGGCATACTTTTCGGAAATTGTCCGGGCCGGAATTCAATCCATTCCTAAAGGTCAGACCGCAGCCGCCTATGCCCTTGGCATGAGTTACGGCCAGTCCATGCGGCTGATCATTCTGCCGCAGGCCTTCCGTAAAATGACACCGCTGCTGTTACAACAGACCATTATCCTGTTTCAGGATTCCACCATGGTTTATGCTATTGGTTTGCTGGACTTTTTCCGAACCAACTATGTCCGTGGCGACCTGATGTCGCTATTGACCCAATACATTTTATTTGCAGGTTTGGTGTACTTCACTGTGAGTATGATCGCGACCTATGCCGTTAAAAAATTACAAAGGAAGTTAACTGTATGACTGATGGTAAAGTGATGATTGACCTGCAGAATGTCAGTAAATGGTACAAAGATTTTCAGGTATTGACCGACTGCACCACCCAGATTCACCAAGGTGAAGTGGTGGTGGTGTGCGGGCCTTCAGGTTCAGGTAAATCAACCCTGATTAAAACCGTGAATGGACTGGAACCGTTCCAGCAAGGCAATATCATTGTGGACGGGATTTCCATCAAGGACCCCAAAACCGACCTGACCAAACTGCGCAGCCGTGTGGGTATGGTGTTCCAGCATTTTGAGTTGTTCCCGCATTTGAGCATTACCGAAAACCTGACCATTGCCCAAGTCAAAGTATTGGGGCGTTCTGAAGCCGAAGCCAAGAAAAAAGGGCTGGCTTATTTAGACCGTGTTGGCCTCAGCGCACATGCTTCTAAATTTCCTGCGCAGCTTTCCGGCGGTCAGCAACAGCGCGTTGCGATTGCCCGTGCCTTGAGCATGGACCCGATTGCGATGCTGTTTGATGAGCCCACTTCAGCACTCGACCCTGAAATGATTAATGAAGTGTTGGATGTAATGGTCGAACTGGCCAAAGAAGGCATGACCATGATGTGCGTGACCCACGAAATGGGTTTCGCCCGTCAGGTGGCTAACCGGGTGATCTTTATGGATCAGGGGAAAATTGTTGAGGATTGCACCAAGGATGAATTCTTTAACACCCAACGCGGTGATCGCGCTCAGCAGTTCCTGAATAAAATCTTGCACTAAAATAGTGTGCAATTTAACCAAGCCCTACGGCTGCGGCTTGGTTTTTTTATGATCAACTCCTAAAACTGAACCAAATCAGCCCAGCTTTAAATATTTTTTCATTTCTTGTTCATAATGAGCAATGCGCGCACTTAAATTTTTATCGGGCTAAACTTGCCACTATTCAGTGCTATAAAAACTCTTTAAAAATACTTTCTTTAAAATTCTTAAATTTTATTCAATTATCATATGTTTATTTATAATTTAAATTAAATAATGTTGCACCATACCAGTGCAGACTCCTTGCTTTTCAGCAAGTGATTGCTTTATATCGAGTCTTGTGTTTTTTTTCTCCGCCTTAATCAAAATTTCCCCATTTCGACCATCTTCACGAAAACAATCACATGGTTATACTGATCTTCTTTTTGTGATTTTAAGCACTAAAATGGAGCCATAAAATGCAAAATATAGATTTACTCTTTCTCCTTCTTGGTGCGGTTTTAGTTTTAGCCATGCATGCAGGTTTTGCATTCCTGGAACTGGGCACTGTACGACATAAAAATCAGGTCAATGCCCTGAGTAAAATTTTGACAGATTTTTCCATCTCTGCCATCGCCTACTTTTTTGTCGGCTACTATATTGCTTATGGGGAACATTTTTTCCACATCGGGGCAACCTTAGCCGCAGATCATGGCTATAACCTGATGCGCTGCTTCTTTCTGCTGACCTTTGCTGCTGCCATTCCTGCCATTATTTCCGGCGGTATTGCTGAACGGGCCAAAATGCGTTCCCAAGCCATTGCCACTTTATTACTGGTTGCCTTGGTCTACCCATTTTTTGAAGGCATTGCCTGGAATGGCAACTTGGGATTACAAGGCTGGCTAACAAAAACCTTTGGTGCAGCTTTCCATGATTTTGCCGGTTCTGTGGTGGTGCATGCCATGGGCGGCTGGATTGCACTGGTGGCTGTAATTTTACTGGGTGCGCGTTATGGCCGTTATAAAAAAGATGGTCGCGTCAGCGCACACCCGCCATCTTCCATTCCGTTTCTGGCACTTGGCTCATGGATTTTAATTGTCGGCTGGTTCGGTTTTAACGTGATGAGTGCACAACGTCTGGATGCCATTTCTGGGCTGGTTGCGATTAACTCACTGATGGCGATGGTCGGTGGTACCATTGCAGCCAACTTCATGGGCAAGAATGACCCGGGCTTCCTGCACAATGGTCCTTTGGCCGGTCTGGTTGCCATCTGTGCAGGTTCGGATGTGGTTCACCCAGTCGGTGCACTGATTATTGGCGGCATTGCCGGAATCATTTTTGTCAAACTGTTCACTTACACCCAAAACAAACTGAAAGTGGATGATGTGCTTGGTGTGTGGCCATTACACGGCATATGCGGCACCTTTGGCGGTCTGGCGGTCGGAATTTTCGGACAGCAATGGCTCGGCGGTTTAGGCAGTGTATCCATGATTTCGCAAATCATCGGGACCTTAATCGCAATCTCTGTTGCACTTGCAGGCGGTCTTGTGGTTTACGGTTCGCTGAAAGCCATCATGGGCATCCGTTTATCACAGGAAGACGAATTCCGTGGTGCCGATTTATCCATTCATAAAATTTCTGCCAATTCAGAAGAAACCATTTTTTAAAGCTGATGGTTTAAAATGAATCATGATTTTAATAGCGACTTTAAAAAGTCGCTTTTTTTTCTTTTTCTATCTGGGGGCTTTAGCCAGACCCAATAAATGCGTGAGAGTGATTATAAAAACTGCTTAATTTCCGCCAGACTTTGAATGCGATTTATGGGCTGATCTTGAACGTCATGAAAACCCTGTAGCCATAAGGCATTCATTCCGGCACGGGTTGCCCCTTGCACATCATTCACTGGGTGATCGCCCACAAAAAGGCAATGTTCTGGTGCAACGGCCAACTTCTGGCTGGTATAGAGAAAAATTTCCGGATTCGGTTTACTGATGCCGACCCGTTCCGAACTGACGATTGCGTCAAAATAATGACTAAGACCCAAACCCTGTAAAATGGTTAAACGGGTGGCATGACCACCATTAGAAACAACAGCCAGCTGATAACCTTGTTGTTTTAATTCAGTTAAGAGCTGACCGGCCCCCTGCATGGCCACTGCGGATAAGCCAAATTGCTGAAACCAAAACTGGGTCAGCTCATCCAGTTCAGGTATGCTTTTCCATGTTAATTCCTGCTGCAAGGCATAAGCCACAGACGCGGCAATACTGGGATGGGTGAGCAATTCTTTTTTCGGGTAACCGCCATTATCAATACGACGGATAATCGCCTGAATTTGGCCAGTTGCATCATGCTGTAACTGGTGCTGATAGGTCTGTGCCAGATATTGGCTATACGCCAGAATACTTTGATCACGATGGGTTAAGGTATTATCCAGGTCGAATAAAACAGCACGAATAGTCATTTGAATACCTATACAAATCTTGCCGATAATGTAGCATTGAAGCTTTATATCATTATGCTCTTTCCTGAATATGCTTATCAGCATTTAATCCAACATCATACTTAACCCGATACCTTTGCAGCGATTTTCCCCACCGATTCAAGCGCGCTTAAGTCTGGATTAAGTTTTTATTGCTGTAATCGCAGCACTAAAATCAATTGATCTTTATTATGCACGATCAGCAACGCTTCATGCTCTATCAGGGCTGTTTTCTCATCATCAGTTTCTGCCTGCTTTTGGTTTTCTTTCCGATCGGGGGCGCGCTGGATCTTGCGCTGATTCATCCCTGGGTCAGTGAATCCGGGAAATTCCTGTTACGTGACAATTGGTATTTAGCTGAACTGAACCATCGTTATGTCAAAAATCTGATTATTGCAGTATATGTCGGCTTTTTAATGATCTGGCTGGCATCGTTCAAGTTTGAGAAAGTCAAAGCTTTACGCTGGACCTATGGTTATTTCTTTGGGCTGGTCATCCTGTCCACCTCGATTATTGGCCTGTTAAAATCGCAGTCTGCCCATGCCTGCCCCTGGAATATCACCATTCCGACCCATCAAGGGTTTTTCTGGGATTTTTCTGCCACCAAAGGCCACTGTTTCCCGGGCGGACATGCATCTACCGGCTTTGCACTGATGGCGGGTTTTTTTGTATTCAGGCTTTCCGATAAAAAGCGGGCCTATTTTTTTCTGGTTTCGGGGCTTATTTTAGGTTTTGCCATGGGCTGGGCGCAAATGATGCGCGGGGCACATTTTCTCAGCCATAATTTATGGACCGCATGGATTATCTGGCTCGTTAACGTGAGTTTTTATCTACTCAATTATCAAAGATTTGCACCAGGCCAAAGCATGGATAAAGCAGCCGAGAAAGTTTAACTGCTCACACCCATCTGAGAAAAGTGATCTGCTAGAGTGGCAATTGCACATTAACCTGCAAGCCACCCAGGCTTGCACTCCTGGAAAATGAAAGCTTGCCGCCGAGTCGTTCTGTGGCTTTATCCACAATAGACAGCCCCAGACCACTGCCTATTTCCAGGTGATGATGGACACGATAAAAACGCTTAAGGATTTGCTCATACAGTTCGGGAGAAATTCCGGGTCCACTGTCTTCGACCTGAATCATGGCAAAACCTGCCTGCTCAAATACCGACACATTAATCACCCCCTGATTGGGCGTGTATTTAATCGCGTTATCAATCAGGTTATAAATAATGGAATGTACCGCGGATTCCTGGCAATGCAGCAGTACGTCTTCCTGACGTTCCATACCCAAGTCAATTTCTTTTTGCATGGCCAGATGAACGAGCTGTTCTACGCAATTTACTGCGACCTGATTCAGTAAAAACTGCTGTTTGGTTTCGACCTCCAGAATTGAAGCATCCTGTTTTGCCAGACTAAGCAGCTGGCTGACCAAATGCTGAATCCGGATTAATCCTTTGCTGAGATTCTGTAGTTCCTGAGCATCTGGAAACTGCTTTAACAGAATCTGCATCTGTAAATTTAATGCAGTGATAGGCGTGCGCAGCTCATGTGCTGCATCGGCAATAAACTGCCGCTGTTCCTGCTGTGCAGAGAAAATCCGTTCAAACAGATGATTCATTTCCATAATGGTCGGTACAATTTCTAGGGGATAAGTATTCGACTCAATGGGACTTAACTCTTCCGAACCACGTTGTGCCAATTCTGCTTTAAAATCATCCAGAGGCTGCAGGCTGCGGCTAATAATCCAGCTCAGTCCCCAGATGATAAAGGGCATGAACAGTAAATAAGGAATAAACATACTGCCGGCAAGTTCCAGGGCCAAATGCTGCCGTGTCGATTGCTGCTGGCTCACCTGAATCTGATAATGCTCTAAAGGCAAAATGTAAGTATGCCAAACCCCCTGTGCCGTTTTATGGGTATAAAATCCTGCTTTTTTCACAGGATGCACCAACAAATTCAGGGCATGGGTTTTATGTTCTGCATTTGCATAAGACCAGACATCGACAAACAGGTCTTCTTCATGATAATGCTTAGCCTGATCAAACTGGCTTTGCACCGGTTCAGGATCATGCTGCGCGACGCGTTCTGCCAGATTCTGCATCTGCGCATCTAAGACTTCATTAATTTCTTGTAGTGCAATGCGGTAAGCAGAAAAAATCAGCAAGCAGCCCAGGGCAATACTAAAAACCGAAACATAAATAATCAGACGTTTTTTTAATGAATACTGTGACTGCACCAGTGGCTGACCTTCTAGCTGATTTTATGGTTGTCTGATTTATAATTGTCCCAGTCGATAACCTAAGCCGCGAATGGTGCAAATGAAATCTTTACCGAGTTTGGCACGTAAATGATGCACATACACTTCAATGGTATTGCTGCTGACTTCGCTATCCAGATCATACAATTTATCTTCTAGATTGGCTTTAGAAAATATCTTGTTCGGATGACTGACCAAGGGAATCAGAATTGCCCATTCACGATTGGACAGGTCAATATATTGCCCCTTGAACTTGGCAATGTGCTGTTCAACATCCAGCGTGAGTTCGCCATAACTTAAAATTTGCGGGTTGTCCTGCAGCGCAGACTCTGCCCCGCTACGACGTAACAAAGCATGGATACGGGCCAACAGTTCATCAAACTCATAGGGCTTGATCAGATAGTCATCTGCCCCGCTGTTCAATCCATCCACCCGGTTTTGCAGTTGATCCCGTGCTGAAATAATCAGTACAGGCAAAGCGGGCCACTGCTGGCGAATCTGTTTCAGCACCTGCATGCCATCCATCATCGGCAGGCCCAGATCGAGCAGGACGATATCAAACTTTTCCTGTATGAGTTTTTTTAAACCGTCAATTCCGTTGTTGACCCATTCCACATCAAATTGCTGATATTTCAGCAAAGTCATGCTGGATTCAGCAATCATGAAATCATCTTCAATGATCAATATTTTAATCATGCTTTAAACTCATACCTTCTTTGTTGACTGACAGTGCTGCAACATATTTTTTTGTTCATCAATGGTTTGGGTTTTCACATCCAGTAAACTTAACAGACTCGGGAACAAATTATCCTGACTTAATTCTTTGCTTTTTTGCTGGGCTAAGCAAGTGATTTGCGCAGAATTTTGTGCAGTCCATTCAGGAGAAAACCACATCAGCATGGGAACATGGGTTTGTTGGGTCGGTGCAATCGCATAAGGTGAACCATGTAAATACAAGCCATGTTCTCCTGTCGATTCACCATGATCGGACAGATACCAGAATCCGGTTTGATAAGCACTATTGCCTTTTAACACCTGAATGAGCGAACTCAAAACATGGTCGGTATATACAATCGAATTATCATAACTATTCAACAATTCTGTACGGCTGCAACCTTGAATTGCATTGCTATCGCAACTCGGCTTAAAAGGCTGGAAGGGTGCTTTGGAACGCTGATAATAAGCAGGTCCGTGACTGCCCATCTGATGCAGGACAATTAAACGTGGGGTCTTGTCGGTTTCAGGAATTGCAGCCAGATAGCTTTTTAAACTGTCCACTAGAATTTCATCATAACAGTCCCCATCTTTCACACACCATTTATCTTTGAGCTGTTGCGGAATCTGATACTGTTCAACCCGGTCACAGGCACCTTTACAACCCGAGTTATTATCCATCCAGGTCACTTTATAGCCGGCACGCTGTGCGATATCGAGCAGTCCTTCACGGTGACTGGCCAGCTGTTCGTCATAATCTTCACGCGGCATGCCAGAGAACATGCAGGGTACCGACACGGCGGTTGCAGTACCGCATGAACTCACCTGACTGAAATTGATAATGTCCAGTTTAGAGAGTTCAGGATTAGTATTTTTGGCATAGCCATTCAATGAAAAACTTTCTGCACGGGCTGTTTCACCCACCACCAACACCATGAGCTTCGGTTTAGCCTGCTCATTGACTGGCTGAAGCAAATGAGCATCTTCCCCATACTGAATTAAAGGCAAATTCTTTTTAGGTGCAGATTTGTGGTAATACGATAGGGTCGATGCGATGGCATTTTGTGGAGAAATCATGCCTTTCAAATCACGATGTTCCCGAAAAATTGCAGCATAATCAACATAAAAAAGAAATAATAGCCCACCGACCAGCAGCAACGAAGCAACGCCACTCAATAGCTTTTTAATGATTTTTCGAGGCAAAGATTCAGCTTTAATCCGAATCAGACTGATAAAAAGGAGAGGAAACACAACAAAAGTAGCTGTCCACAATACAAACTGTAGAGACAGTAAATCGCCGACCTCACGGGCATCGGTTTGCATCATGTTTTGAATTTGTTCGGGGGAAATGACTACACCAAGACTATTGACAAAATAGGCGGTAAAACCACCCACCACCAAAAAGATGGAAGCAAATATTTTGGCATTCCATTTCCACTGAATCAGCTGAAAAATCAGGTTATAGGCAGCCACAATCACCAGTACCGTTGCCATTAAAAACAGATAGGCTTTCGGACCCTGGTAGGGAGTCAAACTCTGGATTTTCTGAAAAAATGCAAAATTTAAAATCGCGCCCAGCCAGATCGCCAGCAACACATTAAACTGGCTTAATGAAATCGGCTTTATCTTATCGCGTATGGGACTGATGATATTTGACATGACTTTGGGCTAATCTTTTTACTGATGCCTTAATCTAAAATACCAAACTTAAAATTCACTTAATATAAAAAAAGTAATAAAAAAGGCGATGTTAAACATCGCCTTTTAGAATACAACAACTGACAGATTAGAATTTATATTCCAATCCTGTACCCACTACAGGTTGTTTGGTTTCAAGATCACCTTGTTCAAGAGTCAAGTAACCTACATAACCATAAGCTTTCACCTGTTTGTTAAATGCATAGTCGGCACCGACAAAAATCTGTTGCGCATCAAAATCTGATTTTGCTGATTTAAAGCTGGTTGTATTTTGGCTATATTGCGCTTTTACTGTCCAAGCCTTAGCTGTCGGCAGATTATATTCTGCACCCAACAACCAGCCTTGTGAATCATCAATATCTGCTGCGGCTAGCTCATTGCCGGCTGCATCTTCTACTTCAGAAGTTTGATAAAGTGCTTTTAATGCCAAACCACCATCAATATTTACACGGCCAATCGCACGAAGTGTATTCGCTGCAGCAAAAATAGAAGTTCTATCACCCAATTCACTTTGCTTTGTATTTAAAAAACCTACACCAGCAAAATTACTTGGAATTGCTTTGTCATATGCAATACCAGCCACAACCACTGGACTGTCATAGACTACAGATGCAGACCATGCGTCACCTAAACCACGACCAGCAGTTTTAGAGGTGCCATTACCTTTCGCAATGCCTGAATCTTCGCCAGAAGCCAATAATGCATTTACTTTAATGGCACCTGTAGGCAAGGCAATTGCCGGAGACTCATAAATAACCGCATTCGATATACGGGCTTCGCCAGTCATAATCCCTGTAACATCAGCCTTGTTTGCTACATAGTTATTGAATGTATCAACTGGGCTTGAAAGCTGTTTAAGCGGAGTATCATGTGCACCCACTTTTAAAGTACCGAGCTGAGCATCTTTTAAACCGACAAAACGGTTACGTTGCGACCAGTCCGTACCTTCGCCATCTGCGTTAAATGCCCACTCAATCGCATAAACTGCATTTAAACGTTCAGACAGTTTTTCTTCACCTTTTAAACCAATGAAAGAGCTGTTAGAACTGACTTCTACTACATCTTTATCCGAAGTATTGGCATTGTCTTCTGGCAAGTAATCAATACTTGCATCAATTTCCCCATAAAGAGTTGGCGCTGCAAAAGTTGGTGCTGCCAGTAGGCTTAAAGCAATCGCTGCTGCTAATTTGGTTTTCATTTCAATAGTCCATTGGTTTATTTTGTAACAAATAATACACAAAGGTTTTATGTTACAAAATCATTAATTTTATATTTATATATAATTTTTAATAATTTAGCCTTATCAAACAGTCAAATTATTGATTTGTTAAGTTTTTATTACATTGTTTAAAATATTTTATCCATCGGAAAATTGCCCACAAGCATAAAATCGCAATCAAAGTAATAATGATGAGATAATTTCCATAGCCTAAACGATCGGCAAAAATCCCGCTTAGGCTATACAGCCCCCCGCTCACGGTGGCCATCAACGCCACCTGAAAAGTGAAATCTGTTCCTGCCAAATGTTTGCGGCTGTATTGCATGACCAGAGTCAGCATCACCACCAACAGCATGGCGGAAATCATGTCCTCAGCGGCATTAATCAGATAGATCAGCCAGGTTTCAATAGGACCTTGTGCCTCATATTGAACGGCTAGCCAAGCATAGGCAGCCAGACTGAAAATTTTCAAAATAGAAAACCCGACTAAGGCATGTTCACGGGAAACATACTTCAGGCTGAACCCTGCCAGCCCTGCACCGATGAGCGCAGCCACAGCGCCCAGCATGGTCACATAAATGCCAATCTGGGAAAATGTCAGTCCTAAATCGACCATTAAGGGTTTCAGCAAAGGCCCGGCTAAACCATCGGCAATCTTAAAGGTGATAAGGACTGCAAGCCATGCAGCAAGACTTTGCTCTTGATAAAAATAAGCCAGATAATCTTTTATTTTTTGCCAGCGAAACGTTTCTGCTTTAACTCGGGACGGCGTATGTTTTAATTGTTGCGGTTCTTTCAGCCATAAAATGGGTAAAGTATTCAGCAGCACCAGTCCCGCCAAGATTAAAAATGTGCTTTGCCAGTCCAGCCAGTCCAGTGCCCATAGAATGGTCCCTCCACCGACAATAAAGCCCAGTCGGGAGCCAATGACCTGAAAGGTATTGCCCCAATGTTGCTGCTGACTGTTCAGCAAATTGACCGCCAAGCCATCGGTGGCAATATCCTGGGTGGCACCGACCAGATTCATGCTCAGTAAGGCAATAAAAAAGACCAGTAAATACTCAGGCTGGTTTAAAGCCTGAATCGGCAGGAAAGACAAGCCAGCCAGTACCAGCACACTCAACAACTGGGTCGGAATAATCCAGCTACGGTAATGGCCAAAACGGTCAACCCAGGGCGCCCAGAAAATTTTAATCGACCAGGGCAACATCAATAAGCCAAAACCGCCAATATGTGCCAGCGATACCCCTTGGGCACGTAAAATCACCGGTAAAGCATGGGTCATAAAACCGACGGGTAAACCTTGGGCCCAATATAAAGAGAACAACAAGAGATAGATGTTACGTGTACTCGGCATAGTGTGCCCTTAGGGTCAAAAACCGGATTGACTATTTTGATCAGGCAAGCTGAATGATGCTTTACATTTTGCCAATGAATCTTATTTTACAAAAGCTTAACATATTTAAAAGTCTATAGATTTGCCGGGAAATTACATACAGCACCATGACTCAACACTTTCCGACCTTGCCCGATCAAGTGCCTGCCCGTAGTGGTCACTTAAGCCGAAATATTTTCAAAAAATTATTTCTGGCTCAAGGCTGGAGTTTTGAAGGTGATTTTCCCAACCTGCCGAAAGCGGTCGCCATTATTTCTCCACATACCTCGAATATTGATGCCTGGCATGGTTTTGCAGCACTGCTTGGGCTGGGTATCAAGATCACAGTTTTTGGCAAACACACCTTATTCAACACCCCGTTAAAACCCTTACTGGAATGGATTGGGGTGATTCCGGTCAATCGCAGTATCCAGCAAGGCACGACTCAGCAAATTATCGACTTCATCAATACGCAACAGCAGATCTGGGTCGGTATGGCACCGGAAGGAACGCGCAAACAGGCTGAATCGTTTAGAAGTGGTTTTTACCGCATTGCCGTGGGTGCCCATATCCCGATTGTGATGTTTTCACTGGATTATAAAAACAAGGCGATACACTGCCTGGGCGTGTTTCAGCCTACAGGAAATTATGAACAGGATGTAGAACAAATTCTGGATCACTATACCGGAAAATTTTCTCCCAAAAATCCGGACTGGTTAGCCAAGCCTTTACAAAATCGTTTAAAAAACAACTAGCCAAACATAAAATTATTTGCTGTGATGTGTGCAACCTTGTCTATTTGATGTTCAATTTCAACCATGAAACTTGCACACTATTCCTGTATTGGCTTACTTGGGCTGAGCCTGGTTGGCTGTGATAAAACCACCAAAACCCCACCGCAAACCACAACCATCAAGGCCCGTGAACCTGTGGTTGCCATTGCGCTCGGGGGGGGCGGCGCCAAAGGATTTGCCCATATCGGGGTGCTGAAAGTTTTAGAGTCGCATGGCATTAAACCGAAAATCGTGACCGGGACCAGTGCAGGCAGTTTTGTCGGCAGCATTTATGCCAGTGGTAAAACACCCTATCAACTACAGCAAATTGCACTGACGTTAAAAGAATCAGATATCCGTGATTTAACCTTCAACAGCCAAGGTGTGGTGCAGGGTCAGAAATTACAGAATTACGTGAACAAGCACATTGCCAATAAACCGATTGAACAATTTCCGATTCGCTTTGCCGCTGTTGCAACCCGTCTGGACACCGGCACTAAAGCTGAATTTATTAAAGGCAATGCCGGTCAGGCCGTGCGTGCTTCCTGCAGTATCCCGAATGTGTTTGTTCCTGCCACCATTGGCGGGAAACAGTATGTCGATGGGGGGCTGGTCAGTCCGATTCCGGTGAAAACCGCAAAGGCCATGGGGGCCGATATTGTCATTGCCGTGGATATTTCGGCACGTCCGGCCGGCAATAAACCGATGAACATGTGGGGGCTGCTGGACCAGACCATCAATATTATGGGTCAGCAAAGCATTAATGAAGAACTGAATCAGGCCCATGTAATCATTCAGCCTAAAGTGGGACATTTAGGCACGCTGGATTTAAAAGCCAGTCATGAATCCATTCTGGAAGGCGAAAAAGCGGCCCAGCTGAAAATTATCTCGATTGATAAGGCGATTAGCGATTTTAAAAAGTCACCCGCAGCGTTTAGACCTGCGCCAAAATCCAGAATTTAAAATTTATGCTTTTTTAATATTCAAAGACTTATTCATCTGCTAAATTGATATAGACAGTTAGTCGTCTATATCAATTTTTACAATACACGAGTAGATGTATGGAATTTGTTCTGGAACCTTGGCACTGGTTTGTATTGGGTATTTTACTCATGCTCTCCGAATTGGCCCTGCCCGCTTTTGCTGCCTTATGGTTTGGTATCGGTGCCATTATGGTCGGGGTTTTATACTGGATGTTTCCGATGATGGGTTTCACTACCCAGATTGTCACCTGGATTATCCTGTCTGTGCTATGCACCTTGTTGTGGTTCAAGTTTATCAAACCACTTTCCATTGATAAAACCAAAGCCGGATTATCCCGTGAAGCCACGATCGGTCAGGTCGGCATGGTGATTCAAATCCATTTGCAACATGACCTGATTACGGTACGTTTTCCAATGCCTGTGTTGGGTTCAGATGAATGGAATTGCCGTACTTTAGCGCCGGTACACGTTGGAGACCGGGTTCGTGTGGTCGAAATTTCGGGTAATGATCTGGTGGTTAAACCCCATAATCCCAATAACGAAAATATATAAACTGAGGAAATAACATGTCTGGTGGAACAATTATTGTTTTGGCGCTGCTGGTTTTTGCCGGGGTGACCATTTTTAAAGGGGTGCGCATTGTCCCGCAGGGTTATAAGTGGATTGTGCAACGTCTGGGTAAATACCATACCACTCTGGCTCCCGGCCTGAGCTTTGTGATTCCCTATATTGATGAAGTGGCTTATAAAGTCACCACCAAAGATATTGTGCTGGATATTCCTTCGCAGGAAGTGATTACCCGTGACAATGCGGTACTGCTGATGAATGCAGTGGCCTACATTAATATCACCACCCCGGAAAAAGCGGTTTACGGTATTGAAAACTATACCTGGGCCATTCAGAACCTGGTGCAAACTTCACTGCGTTCTATTGTCGGTGAAATGGATCTGGATGATGCGCTGTCTTCACGTGATCACATTAAAGCCAAACTGAAAGCCGCCATTTCCGATGATATTTCGGATTGGGGCATTACCCTGAAAACCGTGGAAATTCAGGATATTCAGCCGTCCTCGACCATGCAGGCAGCTATGGAAGCCCAAGCGGCTGCCGAGCGTCAGCGTCGCGCTACCGTGACCAAGGCAGATGGTGAAAAACAGGCGGCCATTTTAGAAGCCGATGGCCGCCTGGAAGCTTCACGCCGTGATGCAGAAGCACAAGTTGTCCTGGCTGAAGCCTCACAAAAAGCCATTGAGATGGTCACTTCAGCAGTCGGCGATAAAGAAATTCCGGTCGCTTATTTGCTCGGTGAACAGTATGTCAAAGCCATGCAGGACATGTCGAAGTCCAATAATGCCAAAACTGTGGTGTTGCCTGCCGACATCCTGCATACCATCCGTGGAGTGATGGGACGCAATCAGTAACCTATTCTTTTGACTTGAAAAATAGACAGCAAAGGCTGTCTATTTTTATTTCCGCCACGAAAAAATCTGCAATTTTTTTTAATCTATGGTTAAATTTCGCGTTATTTTTTTGAAATTATTTGTGCTTGTTCTTTAAAAGCCTGTGTTTCGATCTACTGTCCACCGTGTAAATGGATACCGTATGAGCTCCCTGAATCCGACCTTAATTACCTTTCTTTTTTATATTGTCGCCATGGTCGCGATTGGCCTTCTGGCTTATCGCGCGACAGCCAATTTCTCTGATTACATTTTGGGAGGTCGTCGTTTAGGTAGTTTCGTGACGGCGCTCTCTGCCGGTGCTTCAGACATGAGTGGCTGGCTGCTGATGGGCCTTCCTGGCGCAATTTATCTTTCAGGTTTATCTGAAATGTGGATTGCCATTGGCCTGATTATTGGTGCATGGCTTAACTGGCTGCTGGTTGCCGGACGGTTACGTGTACACACCGAAGTGCAGCACAATGCCCTGACCTTGCCGGACTATTTTTCCAACCGTTTTAACGACCAGAAGAAAATCTTGCGAGTGGCATCCGCTTTCATCATTTTGATTTTCTTTGCTATTTACTGTGCTTCAGGCATGGTGGCCGGTGCACGCCTGTTTGAAAACATGTTTGACCTGTCCTATAGCACGGCGCTTTGGATCAGTGCGATTGCCACCATCAGTTATGTTTTTATTGGAGGCTTCCTGGCGGTCAGCTGGACCGATACCATTCAGGCGACATTGATGATTTTTGCCTTGTTACTCACCCCTATTGTGACCATTTTGAGTTTCTCGGACCTGTCTCAAATAACCTTGGCACTTGAGGCAGCACGTCCACAAGCCATGAATGTCATGGGGGATTTAAGCTTTGTGGCGATTATGTCCCTGCTTGCCTGGGGCTTGGGTTATTTTGGTCAACCGCATATTCTGGTGCGTTTTATGGCTGCAGATTCGGTGAAATCCATTCCCAATGCACGCCGTATTGGTATGGCCTGGATGACTTTATGTCTGGGTGGTGCAGTGGCGGCAGGTTTCTTCGGGATTGCCTACTTCCAGCAGCATCCGGAACTTGCAGGTGCGGTAACGGCCAATCCTGAAACCGTATTTATGGAGCTGACCAAAATCCTGTTCAATCCTTGGGTAGCAGGCATTGTGCTTGCGGCCATTTTAGCGGCAGTGATGAGTACCCTGAGCTGTCAGTTACTGGTCTGCTCAAGTACGCTAACCGAAGATTTTTACAAATCCTTCCTGCGTAAAAACGCATCGCAAACCGAACTGGTCTGGATTGGCCGTCTCATGGTGTTACTGATTGCCCTGCTTGCCATCTGGATGGCTGGAAACCCTGAATCCAAGGTCTTAGGTTTGGTGGCTTATGCCTGGGCGGGCTTTGGTGCGGCTTTTGGTCCACTGATTATTCTGTCCTTGTTCTGGCGTCGTATGACTTTAAATGGCGCACTTGCCGGTATGCTGGTCGGAGCCGTGGTGGTCATTCTATGGAAAAACCTGTTGGGCGATACCGGTGTTTATGAAATTATTCCGGGCTTCATTGCTTCAATCATTGCCATTGTCGTGGTCAGCCTGCTGGGTAAAGCCCCTTCTGCTGAAGTGACCACCCGTTTCGATGAAGGTGACCGCCTGTATAAAGCATCTAAATAATTTTTACAGTCTAAGCGCGTAAAAAAAAGAAGACTTTAAGTCCTCTTTTTTTGATTCAATTTTGATGAATTTACATTATTTTTAACTTTTACGCGCCAATAAAAATTCTGAAATCTGGTTCAGTTCAGCTGCATCTTCAGCAAACATCTCCAAAGCATTAAAGGCTTGATCATGCAGCTCCTTGGCATAGGCTTGAGCTTTTTCCAGCCCCATGAGTGCAGGATAAGTCGATTTATCCACTTGCTCATCCTTGCCCGCAGTTTTCCCCAGTACTGCCGTATCGGAAATAATATCCAGAATGTCATCCTGCACCTGGAAGGCCAGTCCAATCGCTTGCGCATATTCACGCAGTTTAGGAATGGCAGGATCTGTACCTTCAAATATAGTTACGGCTGCCATCATAACGGCTGCAGAAATCAGGGCGCCGGTTTTATTACGGTGAATAGTTTCCAACGCATCCTGATTCACCTGCTTGCCTTCAGCCTGTAAATCCAGCACCTGACCACAGACCATTTTCGAGCTGGCAGTCGCCAGAATTTGCATCTGTTTTAAAACAATGGCCGGAGCAACTGCCGGGCCCTGGTCAAACAGACGGCTACCCAAGATTTCAAAGGCCATCGACTGCAAGATATCCCCTGCCAGTAATGCCGTATCTTCCCCAAAAGCGACATGACAGGTCGGTTGACCACGACGCAAGGAATCATTATCCATACAGGGTAAATCATCGTGGGCCAGTGAATAACAGTGAATCATTTCAATGGCGACTGCAGCACGGCGTACGGCAGCAAAATTTGCATTCGGTTTTAAAGCAGCGGTGGCATAACAAAGTGCAGGACGTACCCGTTTTCCGCCCAGCATGACCGCATGATACACAGCCCCTTTAAGCGGCTCCGGTATGGAAAATGCGTCTAATGCCGTTAATAAATCTTGTTGAATACGTTGCTGTGCTTGAGTTAATGCATTTGCTTGCACGTCAGTTAAAGATGACACATTCGCCTCGAATACTTTGCTTTGGGAATAGATCGGGAAAATTAAAAATGCCCCGATCTAATATACAACGCTCTTGTCACCTTCGACAGAGAACTTGCGATTCCTCATCTACATGAGAATTGAACCGTCATCATCGTTTAAGCTTGAACCAGGCTAACTTATTGATCAATGACAAGCAGCATGATACTGCTTTCTCGCAAGATTCTCTATCTTGTTTGCTATTTCAAGCTATCTTCCGGAATTCGAACCCAGCCTTCCATCAGTACCCGTGCACTGCGGCTCATGACCGCTTTTTTGACTACCCATTGTCCATTTTCCTGAACAGCTTGTGCACCGACTCTTAAAGTACCAGATGGATGCCCGAAGCGTACCGCTTCACGTACTCCGCCACCTGCTGCCAGATTGACCAGGGTTCCAGGAATCGCGGCAGCCGTACCGATCGCCACTGCAGCCGTGCCCATCATGGCATGATGCAGTTTGCCCATCGACAAGGCGCGAACCAGCAAATCGACATCAGTGGTTTGAATGTCTTTACCGCTTGAAGATGTGTAGGCTTTAGGTTTCGATACAAAGGCAATTTTCGGGGTATGTTGGCGCTTTTCCGCTTCGGAAATGTCCTGAATCAGTCCCATCTGTTTGGCGCCATAAGCGCGGATGGTTTCAAAACGTGCCAGAGCTTGGGCATCGCCATTAATGGCATCCTGTAATTCACTGCCCTCATAGCCAATATCTTCAGCATTCAAGAAGATGGTCGGAATACCGGCATTAATAAAGGTCGCCTGGAAAGTTCCGATTTCCGGCACTTCCAGGGTATCCACGACATTCCCCGTCGGGAACATGGCTCCGCCCTCTTCACCATCATCAGCCGGGTCCAGAAATTCAATTGCAACTTCAGCTGCCGGGAAAGTCACCCCATCCAGTTCAAAATCACCGGTTTCCTGTACCTGTCCGTTGGTGATCGGCACATGGGCAATAATGGTTTTTTGAATATTGGCTTGCCAGATACGAACGGTACAAATGCCATTTTCAGGAATACGTTCTGCATTTACCAAGCCGTTGGAAATGGCAAATGAGCCGACTGCAGCCGTCAAGTTACCGCAGTTGCCGCTCCAGTCCACAAAAGGCTGATCAATCGAAACCTGTCCAAATAAATAATCGACATCATGATCTGGCTGGGTACTTTTAGCCAAAATCACGGTTTTACTGGTACTTGAAGTTGCTCCACCCATACCATCAATCTGCTTGCCGTATGGATCAGGACTTCCAATTACTCGCAGCAATAACTGATCACGCACTTTTCCAGCCTGCTGTGCAGCTTGCGGCAAGTCATCCAGTTTGAAGAACACACCTTTACTGGTACCGCCACGCATATAGGTTGCTGGAATCTTGATTTGTGGAGCAAAACTCATTTCTCTTTTATCCTTTCATTTATCATTGTTGTACATCTTCAGCAAAATGCTAAAAAGTATCATAGCGATTTTTTGATGAAATAGATGCTTTCTTGACTTAAGTATAAAAAACGGATATCAAACTTTTTTTATCATTAACATCATTTTATTTTATGTAATTAAAAATAAAATTAATTCCTTGATTCGAAATTAAAATATATAAAATATGTTTTTTGTGATTATTTTTTAGCAACCTCCCTCCTGGCCCTGTACTAGGCTTATACATTTCAATCTATTACAATCTATTACAATCCTTTCCTTACACATTGTCGGGCTGAATACTTTGAACAACGAGTCTTCCAAACTTCAGCGTGGCTTAAAGAACCGTCATATCCAACTGATCGCCATGGGCGGTGCAATTGGGACAGGCTTATTCTTAGGTTCCGCACAGGTCATCCAATCTGCTGGCCCTTCCATTATTCTGGGTTATGCCATTGGTGGTTTAATCGCCTTTTTAATCATGCGCCAACTGGGTGAAATGATTGTACATGAGCCTGTAGCAGGATCATTTAGCCATTTTGCCTTTAAATATTGGGGCAAATTCCCGGGCTTCCTGGCGGGTTGGAATTACTGGATCTTATATATTCTAGTAGCCATGACAGAGCTGACTGCAGTCGCCAAATATATCAATTACTGGTGGCCGCATATTCCTGCATGGGCTTCGGTACTGTTCTTTTTCATTGTCATTACTCTGGTCAATCTCGGCAATGTGAAGTTTTATGGCGAATCCGAATTCTGGCTTTCTATTGTTAAAGTGACTGCCGTGATTTCCATGATTGTTTTCGGTTTGTATTTATTGCTGACCGCAGATGCAGGTTCAACCTCTTCATTTAGCAATCTCTGGGCACATGGCGGTTTCTTCCCGAATGGTTTTGAAGGCCTGTTCTATATGCTGGCTTTCCTCATGTTCGCCTTTGGCGGTATTGAACTGATTGGTATGGCGGCTGCGGAAGCCAAAGACCCGGAAAAAACCATTCCTAAAGCCATTAACCAGGTCGTTTTCCGTATCCTGATTTTCTATGTGGGTTCACTTACGATTCTTTTATCCTTAGTGCCTTGGAACCAGCTAGACCTCGGCGGTCTGGATAAAAGCCCATTTGTGATGATTTTCAGTCAACTCGGCATTGGCTGGGCAGCGCACTTACTGAACTTCATTATCTTGACTGCTGCACTGTCTGTTTATAATAGCGGTATGTATGCCAATAGCCGTATGCTGTATGGTCTGGCACAGCAAGGCAATGCACCAAAAGCGTTCCTGAAAGTGAATAAACAAGGTGTGCCTATTCCTGCTGTTTTATTCTCGGCCCTGCTCATTTTCGGTTGTGTGCTTTTAAACTACTTCGTTCCAGAAGACGCTTTAGGTCACTTGATGTACGTGGTCGTGGGTGCATTGGTTCTTAACTGGGCCATGATCAGTCTGACACATCTGAAATTCAAACAGGCTGTCAAAAACGCTGCGATTCAAACCAAGTTCCCTGCACTCTGGGCTCCTGTCAGCAATTATGTGGTACTGATCTTTATTGCGACAGTACTTTATATTATGTGGACCCAAGGTTTTAAAGAATCCGTATTGATGATTCCCGTCTGGATAGTGCTGATGTTTGGCCTATTTAAAAGCCTAAAGACGAAGAAATCTTAAACATAAAAATCATTTTAAAAAGTTATTGTTTCGACAATAACTTTTTTTTTACCGGTATTTGCGCTACATTAGCTGCGCATTGCGCCCTTAGCTTAACTGGATAGAGCAGTTGCCTCCTAAGCGACCGACGTGGGTTCGAGTCCCGCAGGGCGCACAATACTTTTCACCCTAAAATTTTTAATAAAAATAATCTAAAGCCCTATTCAGCTTGCCAGATCTCGCTTCCCTACCTGTCTATATTTAAACTTTCCCTTAGTCAGATAATGAGACGAGTATTTTAAAATTCCCAAATTGCAATTAATAATAAAAAATATTTAAAAAATTAAATTTCCTGACCTCCTGTTTTTTAAATTTCAATTATTACGTTTGAAGAGAGAACTCTATCACATAAAAATACGATACTTTTTATGATAAATGGTCATTTTTTAATCAAATAAATATTCACATAAAATAATTATCAATTTAGTTTAATTAATTATTTTTCAATTGTTTAAAGTAAACTATTAGTATAAATTTAGACTAAAAACTCTAATACGTTCATTTTTTAAACTCTATAGTTTTTTATAGAGCATTTACTCTTTTTTTTATTGTGCTATTTTTGTCACATGGAGTAACAAATGATATCTGGTTATATAACTGATATTAGGAAAATAAATTTAGCGCATTCAAAAACACAAATCAGCCGTAATAAAATTTGTACCTCAAGGAAAGACACAAAATGAAATTAAAAACTCTTAGTACCGCAATGATTCTTGCAACAGTACCAATGACAGGTGCATTTGCAGCTGCACTAGATCGCTCAGGTCAATCTATTTCAGCCTTCCTACAACCGGGTAACTATTTCGAAGCGGGTATTTCTGTTTTAGATCCAAATGTTTCAGGTAAAGTAAATAATGGATATACTCCAAACCCAGCAGCTCCAGCAAGTGCTATTGGGCTTCAAAATACAAACTTATCAGATATGGGAGATGATTATTATTTTCCAAGTGCAGCATTAAAATTACAGCTTACTGATAATTTCTCTTTTGGCTTAATTTACGATCAGCCTTTCGGAGCTGATGCAACTTATTCAGCCACAGACTCAAGTTCACCTGCTGTACTACCAGGTGCATTAGCCGCATTTCAAGGTCAAGGTTTATTCCATAATGGTTCTGAATCAACTAAAGTTGAAGTAAAAACACAAAATATATCAATGCTATTTGGTTTCCAACCAAATAAAAATTTAAATTTTTATGCAGGTCCAGTTTATCAAACTGTTGAAGGTGACGTTCAATTACGTGGTCTAGCATATGGCGGTAGCAGTACATTTGGCTCTTATAATGCCAATATGGAAGAAGACGGTTCAGTCGGTTGGTTAGCTGGTTTTGCTTATCAAATTCCTGATATTGCTCTCAAAGCATCTTTAACCTATCGTTCTGAAATTGACCATGATGCAAAAACCACCGAAACTTTTAATACAGGTTTATTTGCTGGTCTTAACCTACAACCAAATTCAAGTACTTCAATCACGACACCACAATCTGTTAACCTGGATTTCCAAACCGGCATCATGGCAGATACCGTAGCATTTGCTAATGTACGCTGGGTTGAATGGTCTAACTTCTCCATTCGCCCACCTAAATTTGGTACAGCTAGTGTACAAGCACCTGTTGTAGCTTCAACTGGAAAACCAAATGGCTTTGATTTAGTTGCATATTCCGATGATCAAATTTCTGCAACTGTTGGTGTTGGTCGTAAACTGAATGAGCAATGGGCTGGTAACGTTTCCGTAGGTTATGATACTGGTGCAGGCAATCCGGTATCTACCCTTGGTCCAACAGAAGGTTACTGGAATGTGGGTCTAGGTTTACAATTCAGCCCAGCACCAAACTACTTCATCGCTGGTGGCGTGAAATACTTCTGGTTAGGTGATGCTAAAGCACAATCTGGCGCACAATTTGGCACTCCTAATACAGTTGCAAACTTTGAAGACAACGATGCACTTGCATATGGCTTAAAAATTGGTTACCGCTTCTAATATCATGTAATCCATTGATGAAAAAGACCATTGCTAACAATGGTCTTTTTTTTTTCAGTCTTTGATTAGCATTTAATATACATTTATAAATTAATAGCTGTATTTTCCATCAAACGGTTAATTTTTTATTTTGAGATTTACTTCATTCTTCATAATTTC
Organism: Acinetobacter sp. G11; assembly: GCF_049808495.1. Taxonomy (NCBI): domain Bacteria; kingdom Pseudomonadati; phylum Pseudomonadota; class Gammaproteobacteria; order Moraxellales; family Moraxellaceae; genus Acinetobacter; species Acinetobacter sp. G11. The sequence goes on along the minus strand of NZ_JBNCAT010000001.1, from coordinate 154,019 downwards.
CTTTTTATTTAAAAATCATAAAGATAATTTAACAAAAATAGAATTATTACTCTATCAAGCATCATTTGTGTGCTTACAAGTCAATTATTAAACCCTAGCAGAGTATTTACTCTTTTTTTATTTATGTTACTTTTCCAGCACTTTTAGTTACAAAATGGCATCAGGGAAAGAACCATGAAGCTCAATAAAATATATTCAGCAGTTTTAATTAGCCTACTTCCATCTGCTTCAGTATTTGCCGCTGGCTTAGATCGTTCAGGTCAATCTATCGCCACATTTTTACAACCCGGAAATTATTTTGAAGCAGGCATTTCTATTTTAGACCCTGAAGTTTCAGGTAAAGATAAGTCTGGAAATACGGCTACAGATATGGCTGGTGACTACTATTTCCCACATGCTGCTTTGAAAGTTCAAGCGAATGAACACTTTTCTGTAGGTTTAATTTACGATCAACCTTATGGTGCGGATGCAGAATACTCTGGAAATAATAATTTTGTAGAAAATCGTCCTGTTCTTTTTAAAGATGGCACCTCTGTCGAAGTAGACACACAAAACTTAAATCTCATATTAGGCTACCAACCGACTCAGAATTGGAACTTATATGCAGGTGCCGTATATCAAACTGTGGATGGTACAGTACTACTTCGTGGTACTACCTATAGTGCTTTCAATGGCTACGATTTCAGAACGGGTGAAGATGAGTCGGCAGGCTGGTTAGCAGGTGTTGCATATCAAATTCCGGAAATTGCACTCAAAGCTTCCGTCACCTATCGTTCAGAAATCAAGCACAAGATCAATGCTTATGAACGCTTTAATGCTGCAGGCATGACAGGCAATACCCTATTAGATAATGCAATGACTGCCTTGAATGCATCTTCAGGACAAACTGAATTAACCACGCCACAATCTGTCAATGTTGATTTACAGAGCGGCATTATGGCGGACACTGTTGCCTTTGCAAATCTGCGTTGGGTGGATTGGTCTAATTTTAAAGTTCAACCCTACAATTTTGGAAAACTCTCTCAAATGCTTGGACAAGCAGGTCTGGTACCGGGAAAACCGAATGGCTTTAATCTAATTGACTATAAAGACGATCAAATTTCTGCAACAGTAGGCCTGGGTCGTAAACTGAATGAACGTTGGGGTGCCAATGTCTCTGTAGGCTGGGATTCAGGTGCGGGTAATCCAGTCACTACCCTTGGTCCAACGGAAGGCTACTGGAATGTGGGAACAGGTGTGCGCTTCTCCCCTGCTGAAAACTACTTTATCGGAGCAGGTGTGAAATATTTCTGGTTAGGTGATGCTGATGCTGTGACTGGAGCGCATACCCAAGCAGGACAATTTGCAGATAACCATGCTATCGCTTATGGTTTGAATGTAGGTTATAAATTCTAAATATATTTTATATGTTTAAAAAAGGCGTACCCGATGGTACGCCTTTTTTACTTATATAAATATAAGGATTTAAGCTGGAATATTACGCACTGAAGCATTACGAATCGCTTCTTTTAATGCATCATACCCGTGAATCGGTGGAAACTGTGGGAATTCCGCAATGACATTTTCCGGTGCATCAAACAAGAACCCGTGGTCTGCTTCGCCCAGCATTGTGGTGTCGTTATAAGAATCGCCTGCTGCAATCACACGGAAGTTCAAACCGTGCAGTGCTTTAACGGCCTGGCGCTTTTGATCTGGCTGACGAAGTTTATAAGCGGTGATCATGCCATTTTCATCCGTTTCTAACTTGTGACAGAAAATGGTTGGCCAATCCAGTTGCTTCATTAAAGGATGAGCAAACTCATAGAACGTATCTGAAAGAATAATCAATTGAAAATGAGTGCTGACCCATTTCACAAATTCTTTTGCCCCCGGGAATGGTCCCATCTCTGCAATTACTTCCTGAATATCGTTTAAGCCCAAACCGTGTTCTTTTAAGATATTCAGGCGCTGCGTCATTAACACATCGTAGTCTGGAATATCACGTGTAGTGGCTTCCAATGCTTTAATTCCTGTTTTTTTGGCAAAGTTAATCCAAATTTCTGGAACCAGCACCCCTTCAAGATCAAGACATACGATTTCCATGGGTTCTCCCAATGTCAGTGAAAAAATTTTGCGTTATGATAGCTTAAAAATAGAGATTTCAGGGGCTGTTTTTTAAATCTATTTTATTCATAAGCATTTATTTTTTAGTGCTAAGCAGCTTATTTCAATTCTATTAGAATCATTGTGAATTAAATTAATATAGGTTTTTAAGTGTCCAAGCCTATACGCCAGGAACTGTCATGACTCCAATCCCTACCATTGACCTTGTTGATGCACTTGCATCTGAATATGCCGACAAATCTCCCAGCGAGATTCTGGAACTTGCTTTAAGTCAAGAAGGTGAAATTGCCATTTCATTTTCGGGTGCTGAAGATGTGGTTTTAATTGATATGGCTTCTCATTTGGGCAAACCTTTTCGTGTCTTCAGTCTCGATACCGGTCGCTTACATCCAGAAACCTATCAGTTTATCGACCAAGTTCGTAAACACTATAATATTGAAATCGAAATCTGCTTCCCTGAAACGGAAACGATGCAAAAACTGGTGACTGAAAAAGGTTTCTTTAGCTTCTATCAGGATGGTCATCAGGAATGTTGCGGTATCCGTAAAGTTCAACCCTTACGTAAAAAGCTGGCGACATTAGATGGCTGGATTACCGGTCAACGTAAAGATCAAAGCCCGGGTACCCGCAATGAAATTCCAGTCGTTCAGGCAGATGCCGGTTTTTCCGGTCCAGGAAAACAACTGATTAAATATAATCCCCTGGCAAACTGGTCAAGTTCTGACGTATGGAACTATATCCGCATGATGGAAATTCCGTATAATCCGCTGCATGAACGTGGTTTTATTTCTATTGGCTGTGAACCCTGCACCCGCCCAGTATTACCGAATCAACACGAACGTGAAGGCCGCTGGTGGTGGGAGGAAGCGACCCATAAAGAATGCGGATTACATGCAGGAAATTTAAAATAATATTTTAAAAAAATCACTGTTATTCAGTGATTTTTTTTAACTTATGATTACACATAAAGCAGTTCATTTCTTTTTGAAAAAAGATATACTAAAAACACCTTTTCATATAATTCTAACAAGCCTGTTTATATAAGAACAGCCATAAAATTGCAGTGAGGCATTCAACGCTATGCGTCCATTACACCCAATTGACTTTATTTTCCTGTCGCTGGAAAAACGTCAGCAACCGATGCATGTCGGTGGGCTGTTCCTGTTTCAAATTCCCGACAATGCGCCTGAGACCTTCATTCAAGACCTCGTTGCTGATATTCGTAAATCCAAATGTCTTCCTGTTACACCTTTTAATAATAAACTCAATGGCCTCTTTTGGGATGAAGACCAAGAATTTGATTTAGACCATCATTTCCGCCACATTGCACTTCCTCATCCCGGTCGAATCCGTGAATTGCTGACTTATATTTCACAAGAACATAGCGCACTGCTTGATCGTGCCAAACCGCTCTGGACCTGTAACATTATTGAAGGGATTGAAGGCAATCGCTTTGCCATGTACTTTAAAATTCATCATGCCATGGTCGATGGTATTGCCGGTATGCGTCTGGTTGAAAAATCCCTATCGCAAGATCCAAATGCCAAAAGCATTGTGCCGCTGTGGTGTGTTGAAGGTCCTCGCGCGAAACGTATTAAAAATCCCCCAAAGAGCCGCATCAAAAAAATCATGGGGACTTTAAAGGATCAATTGGAAGCAACGCCAAAAGTCATGTATGAATTATCCCAGACGATTTTTAAAGATATGGGGCGCAATCCTGACTATGTTTCCAGTTTCCAGGCACCCAGTAGCATTTTAAATCAACGAGTCAGTTCATCACGCCGTTTTGCCGCACAATCCTTTGAATTGGGCCGCTTAAGCAAAATTGCAAAAGCACTGGGTGTCACCATCAATGATGTAGTCTTGGCCATCTGTTCTGGCGCACTGCGTGAGTATTTGATCAGTCATCACGCATTGCCGAAAAAACCGCTGATTGCTATGGTTCCGGCTTCAATTCGTGATGATGATTCTGAGGTTTCAAATCGTATTACCATGATTTTGGCTAATCTGGGTACGCATAAAGATACACCTTTAGAACGCCTGCAAATTATTCGCCGTAGTGTGTTAAATGCCAAGCAGCGGTTCAAACGCATGAATTCAAATCAAATTTTAAACTATAGCGCATTAGTTTACGGTGCAGCTGGTTTAAATATTGTCTCGGGAATGATGCCAAAACGCCAAGCGTTCAATATTGTGATTTCTAACGTGCCAGGGCCACGCGAACCGCTATACTGGAATGGTGCAAAACTGGATGCACTCTATCCAGCTTCAATTGTACTGGATGGACAGGCACTGAATATTACCATGACCAGCTATTTGGATAAGTTGGAGGTGGGGTTAACAGGTTGTCGCAATGCCTTACCGAAGATGCAAAACCTGCTCACACACCTGGAAGATGAAATTCAGCGCTTTGAAGAGATTGTAGGACAAGATATTCCGCCAAAGAAGTTGAGAGCGGTGAGTTAGCCGCCATTTCAAAAAGTGAATAGTAAATTAATAAAGGGGCCTTTCAAAGGCCCCTTTATTTTATCTTTGCATGAGATTAATTTTTAATTGCGCGACATTGATTTAATAGTTGATGGCAAACTGAATGAATCATGGCAGCTGTAATTTGAACTTCTTTACCCTGCTCATTGACGATATAACCGTTTTGGCTCATTTTATTATCTGTAACTTTCGTATTTTGTTGAACTGCTACTTGGCTTATACTCATGTCATACCTCTTTTTTGCTAAGCCAAAACTGGGAGATTTTGGCTTTGGCTACTGTGTACGACTAGTATTCAAAATTCAGCTTAAAAAGTAAAATTTCAGATGTAACAAGTGTTTAACGATATTCTGTTACAATTTCAGCTCAGAATGATATCGTATTGCTCTTGCGTATATAGATTTTCCACCTGGAATTTGATGATACGCCCTATAAAGTGCTCCAAATCAGCCACAGCAGGTGCTTCCGCTGTTAACAATCGGTCAATCACCGAAGGATGTGCAACCACGGTAAAACCACTTTTAGATTCAAAAGCACGTGCATATCTCAAAATTTCCCGAAAAATTTCGTAACACACTGTCTCTGCCGTTTTGACATAGCCACGCCCCTGACAAGTTGGACACGATTCACATAATAAGTGTTCTAAAGATTCACGGGTACGTTTCCGGGTCATTTCCACCAGACCCAGTTCCGAAACCTGGGTGATTTTGGTTTTGGCATGATCACGTTCCAGCATACGCTCAAACTGGCTCATCACCTCTTCACGATGCTGGGCTTCCTGCATATCAATGAAGTCAATAATGATAATGCCACCCAAATTGCGTAAGCGCAGCTGACGAGCAATGACCTGTGTCGCTTCCATATTGGTTTTAAATACAGTGTCTTCTAAAGTCCGACCGCCAACATAGGAACCGGTATTGACATCTATGGTAGTCATGGCTTCGGTCTGGTCGATCATCAGATAGCCACCCGACTTCAGTGCTACGCGTGTTTGCAGGGCCTTCTGAATATCTTCTTCAACATTATATAAGTCAAAAATAGGACGTTCACCCGGATAATGAACCAGCCGGTCTTGCATGCTCGGCACAAACTCTTGCACAAATTCTTGCAACTTGGCATGTATTTCGCGTGAATCGACAGAAATTTTAGAAGTATCTTCATTGGCCAAATCACGAATGACCCGCTGTGGCAGCGGCAGTTCTTCAAAAATCAATGAAGGGACGGCAATGCTTTTTTGCTTGCGTTGAATAAATTCCCAAAGCTTGGCCAAATACGCCATATCCTGCGCAATTTCAGCTTCAGGAATCCCCTCTGCCGCGGTACGGACAATGACGCTGCCGGGTAATTTATGCTCGCTTTGAATCCGTTCGATCATTGAACGTAATCGATCTCGCTCTTCTTCAGATTCAATGCGTTGTGATACACCGATATGATGACCATAAGGCATCAGTACCAGATAGCGTGAAGGAATGGAAAGATCGGTAGAAAGACGGGCACCTTTGGTCCCGAGCATATCCTTCATCACTTGCACCGTGAGAATTTGACCGGGCTGAAGCAGTTCAAAAACATTCGGGGTCGGTTGATTGCGCGGCCAGACCATATCGTTGATATGCAGAAAAGCGGTTCGGGAAAGCCCGATATCGACAAAAGCAGCCTGCATACCCGGAAGTACACGCACCACTTTACCTTTATAAATATTGCCCACCAATCCACGCTTAACCGTACGCTCAACAAATAATTCATTGACCGTGCCGTTCTGGATTAAGGCCACACGACATTCCATCGGTGTGACGTTAATCAACAACTCGTCAGACATAATAAAACTCAAAACATTATAAAAATTCTTTTTTGAGGTCAGTTAATTTAGTGCTTTAACTGCCTGTAATAACTGTGCGGTTTCGTGTAAAGGCAAACCCACGACATTGCTATAACTGCCTTCTATACGGGGAATATAACGCGATGCGATACCTTGAATGGCATAACCACCCGCTTTGCCTAAGGGCTCCCCGGTTGCCCAATAACTTTCCATATCATTGAGACTTAATTTTTGAAACTCAACCTGCGTCCGTACCACTATACTTGATTTTTCTTTTCTTGTACGCACACAAACACCTGAAAACACATCATGCTTGCGCCCGGAAATGCGCTGCCACATTTCAAAAGCATGTTGTTTTGATTCAGGTTTACCTAAAATTTGATCATCCACCCCCAAACTGGTGTCAGCGGCGATGACGATGGCATCCGGAAATTGCTCCAACACGGCTTGAGCCTTGCTGCAGGCTAAACGTTCAACATAGGCGGCAACATCTTCTCCGTCAAGAACAGATTCATCGATATCCGGACTATAAATCTCGAAATCCAAACCCAGCTGTTGCAAGAGTTCCCGGCGCCGTGGAGAACTCGAAGCCAGAATTAAACGCGCCATTTTTTTAGCATAAAGTACATGACCGGGAAAACCAGCACACTGCTCAATAAAGGCTGCCAGTGCCGGGTAAGGGAGAACTGCAAGCCGCCCATAATTTGCAAAATCCAGGTCAAAAATAAATGTGCCAGCACGGCCAGGAAGCTGATCACCCAGAGATTGCCAAAAGTCATGATACGGCGCTCACGGGTTAAAAACCGGACAATAAAGGTAATCAACACAAAACTTAGCGCATTCATGCCTAAAGGGGCATCCACTAGCAGGTCGGTGAACATGCCGGTGGCAAAGGCAAACCAGATTCCGCACCAGGTAGGCTGGCACATCACCCAAAACAGCATGAGCAGCAACATGAATAAGGGACGTGCACCTGACACGGCATAAGACAATGGATAAACCATCAGCACCGAACAGACAATGACTGAAACAATAATGGCAATTAAAGGATCACGATTGGTTTCGGCACGTAATTTAGCGAGTGGCATGCGGCTGCTCCATCGCTAATGAATCGGAAAACAGCACCACCACATGATGTCCACCGGCCAGTTGCGCGGCTGGAATGACCTCAATCTGGGCAAACTCACCCGAATTGTGCCGGTTGACTTTGGACACCGTACCGACCAGATAGCCTGCCGGGAAATGCGCCCCCAGACCTGAGCTATAGACTTTTTCACCGACCTTGACATTGGCACTGGTCGGAACATATTCCATCTTCAAATGACCTAAATCACCTGTACCCGATACAATGGCACGCATCCCGGTATGTTCTAAACGCACAGAGAGCGAGTGCTCTTTATCGGACAGCAACATAATACGGCTACTATGCGAATTGACATTGATGATTTGCCCCATAATCCCTTTATCGTCCAGTACGGTTTGACCGACCTTGAGCTGACTACTGGAACCACGGTTAATCACAATAATATGCCGTAAAGGATCTGCATCGGTACCGATGACTTCTGCAATTTCCATGCGCCCATCAATAATCAAAGGTGTATCCAGCAGACCTCTTAAACGGGTATTTTCGGCAGAAAGTTCAGATAATTTTTGCAGACGAACCTGAGCCTGCAACAACTCGGCTTGCATCGCAGTATTTTCACGACGTAACTGGGCTTCAGACTTGGTTTGTTGATTGAGCCATTCTCGCGACAACACCGGATAACTTGCGAGGGCATAAATCGGATTATATGCCGCATACAAGACATCACGTGCGGGCTGAATCACCTGAGGCATGCGCCAGTTAAAAAACAGCACAACCAGACATGTGATCACCGCAATGATAAATGAGCGAAAAGATGGCGGTTGTCTGGAAAACAGTTGTGTTTGCACCGCCTGGTCCCTAACTTAGCCTACAAATAACATGTCGTGATTTGGATTGTCGAAGAACTCCAGAACCTTGCCACCACCACGAGTCACGCAAGTCAACGGATCTTCAGCCACAACCACAGGCAGACCGGTTTCTTGTGCAAGCAGCTTGTCGAGGTTGCGCAGCAATGCGCCACCACCGGTCAGCACAATACCACGCTCTGCAATGTCAGAAGACAGTTCTGGCGGGGTTTGTTCAAGGGCAGATTTAACCGCAGACACAATATTTTGTAATGGATCGGAAATCGCCTGGGTAATTTCGTCTGAAGTCACCGTGATGGCACGAGGTACACCTTCAGCCAGGTTACGGCCACGCACTTCGATTTCGAGTGATTTGGCACCTTCATCAGGAAGAGCCATACCCACTTCTTTTTTAATCACTTCGGCAGTGGTTTCACCAATCACGCAACCATGCGCTTTACGTACATAATTGATGATCTGTTCATCAAATACATCACCGCCAATACGTAGCGAGTCTGCATAAACACAGCCCTGTAATGAAATGATGGCAATTTCAGTGGTACCACCGCCCACATCGACCACCATTGAACCACATGCCTGTTCAACCGGCATACCGGCACCAATTGCAGCAGCCATTGGCTCTTCAATCAAGCGGACATCACGTGCACCAGCATTGAATACCGCTTCACGAATGGCACGGCGCTCAACCAGTGTTGATTTGCACGGCACGCACACCACAACACGCGGTGCAGGCGGGAATAGACGCTTTTCATGGACTTTACCAATAAACTGGTTCAGCATGGTTTCGGTCACTTCGAAATCGGCAATCACCCCATCTTTCATCGGACGGATTGCAGAAATATTTGCAGGTGTACGACCAAGCATTTGTTTAGCATCAAGACCAACCGCGGCAACGATTTTCTGTGAACCGCTGTGACGGATGGCCACAACCGTCGGTTCATTTAATATAATGCCTCGTCCTGGTGCATAAATAAGTGTATTTGCTGTACCTAAATCAATGGCTAGATCGGGCGAAAACAAGCCAATTAGTCTTTTTAGAATCACGGAGACGTTCTCGATTAAACTTTATGTGGACGCAAGGTGGCAACTTTAACTAAATGTGATGATTTGAACAAGTCAATCGCTTATTATAACGCACGATATTTTGAATTTTTTTAATACTGATTAGGTAATATTATGTCTACATCGGATGCACAGCATTCTGCAGATTTAAATGCAAAAACAGTTTCAGCAATCGCACATCTGGCCCGATTGTCGCTAAATGATACGCAATCTGCTGAATATGCTCAAAGTCTAAATAAAATTTTAGGCATGATGGAAACCCTAAAAGGCATTGACACTGAAAATGTTGAGCCGCTTAAAAGTCCATTTGACCATCCACAGCCCTTACGTGAAGACGTGGTTTCTGAAGAAAATCATCGTGAAGAATATCAAGCTGTTGCACCAGCAACCCAAGATGGCTTGTACCTTGTTCCGCGCGTGATTGAATAATCTTTATTCAGTTAAATCATTTTATTAAATTAAACGTAAAGAAATATTTCTCATGACAGATTTACATCGCTTATCAATTCGTGAACTTTCCGAAGGTTTAGCTGGGGCTAAATTTTCGTCTCGCGAATTGACTGAACATTATTTAAAACGCATTGAAAAAATCGATGCCCAAGTACAGTCTTATGTGACCGTAACCGCCGAGCAGGCATTGGCCCAAGCCGACGCCGCAGATGCAGCAATCAAGGCCGGCAACGCCACAGCATTGACCGGTGTGCCAATTGCGCATAAAGATATTTTCTGTACCCAAGGCATTAAAACCACTGCCGGTTCCAAAATGCTGGACAATTTTATCTCTCCTTACGACGCTACCGTTGTAGCGAAAGGTAAAGCTGCGGGCTTAGTCACTTTAGGTAAAGTGAACATGGACGAATTCGCCATGGGTTCAACCTCTGAGTCATCTTATTTTGGCGCGACCAAAAACCCGTGGGCACTGGATCACGTTCCAGGTGGTTCTTCTGGTGGTTCTGCAGCGGTGGTTGCAGCAGATTTGGCTCCTTTTGCCACTGGTACTGATACCGGCGGTTCGATCCGTCAACCGGCTTCATTCTGTGGTTTGACTGGTCTTAAACCGACCTATGGCCGTGTGTCTCGTTTCGGTATGATTGCCTATGCCTCATCTTTAGACCAAGGCGGTCCAATGGCGCGTTCGGCGGAAGACTGTGCTTACTTGATGAACGTGATGGCAGGTCATGACGCGAAAGACTCAACCTCTGTAGAAAAAGACGTTGATGATTATGTGGCAAACCTGAATGCTACCTCAGTTAAAGGTTTACGCATTGGTATTCCAAAGCAATACTTTAACGTTGCCGGCTTAGATGCCGACGTCAAAGCACGTGTTGAAGAATCATTGAAAAAGTTAGAAGAAATGGGCGCTGTGTTGGTTGAGATTGATCTCAACATGACAGAAAGCTACGTGCCGACCTATTACCTGATTGCCCCTGCTGAAGCATCTTCAAACCTGTCACGTTATGACGGCGTGCGTTATGGCTACCGCTGTGAAAACCCAGTGGACTTGATGGACCTCTACAAGCGTTCACGTTCAGAAGGTTTCGGTGCTGAAGTGCAACGTCGTATCCTGATTGGTACTTATGCCCTGTCTGCCGGTTATTACGATGCCTACTATGTGAAAGCACAAAAAGTACGTCGTCTGATCCAGCAAGACTTCCTGAAAGCATTCGAATCTGTCGATGTGATTGCCGCGCCTTCTGCGCCAACCACTGCATACCGGATCGGTGCAAACTTAAGCCCAGTTGAAATGTACCTGGGTGACATCTACACCATCGCGGTGAACCTTGCAGGTCTTCCTGCGATTAACGCGCCTGTTGGTTTTGACAAAGACAACCTGCCAGTTGGCTTACAGCTGATTGGTAACTACTGGTCAGAATCGCAATTGCTGTCTGTGGTACACCAGTATCAACAAGCAACCGATTGGCATACAAAACGCGCTGCAATTGCTGAGGAGAATGCATAATGGCGAAGAACAACGCTAAACCAAAATCTAACCTGATTGATGGTTGGGAAGTTGTCATTGGTATCGAGATTCACACTCAGCTAGCGACGAAATCTAAGATCTTCTCGGGTTCATCAACCGAATTTGGTAATGATCCAAACACTCAGGCAAGTCTGGTTGATTTAGCCATGCCGGGCGTATTGCCAGTACTGAACAAAGAAGTAGTGGATTTAGCGATTCGTTTTGGTTTGGGTATTGACGCGTACATCGACCAGGCATCTGTATTTGCCCGTAAAAACTATTTCTATCCGGATTCGCCTAAAGGCTACCAGATTAGCCAGATGGACAACCCGATTGTGGGCTTGGGTCATATCGACATCCAGCTTGAAGATGGCACCACCAAACGCATTGGCGTAACCCGTGCGCACCTTGAGGAAGATGCAGGTAAATCGATCCATGACCAGTTTGAAGGCATGTCAGGCATCGACTTGAACCGTGCAGGTACGCCACTGCTTGAAATCGTATCTGAACCAGATATGCGTTCGGTTGAAGAAGCGGTTGCCTACATTAAAGCGATTCACACGCTGGTTCGCTGGTTAGGCATTTCTGACGGTAACATGGCAGAAGGTTCATTCCGTGCAGACTGTAACGTATCGCTACGTCGTCCGGGTCAACCCTTCGGTACGCGTTGTGAATTGAAAAACCTGAACTCATTCCGTTTCATTGAACAAGCGATCAATGTTGAAATTGAACGTCAAATGGAAATCCTGGAATGGGACGGCACCATTGATCAGGAAACTCGTCTGTTCGACCCTGTGAAGATGGAAACGCGCTCAATGCGTTCTAAAGAAGAAGCGAACGATTACCGCTACTTCCCTGATCCAGACTTGTTGCCTGTAATTATTGCCGACGAGCAAATCGAAGCGATTCGAGCGACTATGCCTGAGCTTCCTGCTGCACGTCGTGCGCGTTTTGTGGCTGACTTTGCTGTCACTGAGTACGATGCGCACGTTTTAACGCTGACTCGTGAAATGTCAGAGTTCTACGAAGACGTGGTGAAATTTGCTGGCGGTGCTGCACAAGGTAAAGTATCTGCAAACTGGGTAATGGGTGAATTCTCGGGTGCTTTAAACAAAGCAGGCTTAGAATTGGCGGACTCTCCTGTAACAGCTGAAAAATTGGGTGGCATGATTGCCCGTATTGTAGATAACACAATTAACGGTAAGATTGCGAAGCAAGTGTTCGGCTTTATGTGGGAAGAAGGCAAAACTGCGGACGAAATTATTGCTGAAAAAGGCTTGAAACAGGAAACTGATACAGGCGCAATTGAAGCAATTATTAAAGAAGTACTTGCTGCCAACGAGAAGATGGTTGAAGAGTATAAATCTGGCAAAGAGAAAGCCTTTAACGGTCTTGTTGGTCAAGTCATGAAAGCAGCGAAAGGTAAAGCGAACCCTGCGCAAGTGAATGAATTGATGAAGAAATTGATTGGTTGATCTGATCTCTATTTAAAAGAAAACCCGCTTTAGAGCGGGTTTTCTTTTATATTAAATCTAAAAAGCCTTGATCTTCTTGATGATTAATTTCAAACTGACAATCCTGAAGTTGTTTTTGAAATTTTTCATAAATTTTATCAATTAGATTACTGTTTTCATTACGAAAAAATTTAGAAACTTTATTTATTTTAATTTTATCATCTAGAATTGGCATAGTTTGAACAAATCTATCGACACCATAATTTCTTAAATTTTCAAAAATTGCTTTTGATGCTTCTCTACATGAAATTAAGTGATGATAAATCAAATGAGATAAGTAATTACTATTCATATCATTTAAGGTTTGAGTAGTATCTACTATCGAAATTGTTGCTTCCACATATTTTTTGGATATGGAGTTGTCTATATTATCTAAATCTACTTGTATCTCATAATTATCATAACCTTCAATTAAATTAATATGTATACTTTCTTTAAAAGATTTAAGATTAGGATAAATTTGAAAGAAAGACTCTAGCGATGGGTTTAATAAATATTTCTTATATCTATAACTATCAATTTCTGATAAAAATCTAATCTCAGAATTATATTTTTTACTTTTCTCATTTAAAATTTTATAAGTCTGTTCAGCTAAATCCTGAGGTCTCTTTTTAAAGAATGAAGCTACAAAAAACTCCTGAATAGAACGATGAATAAAACTATAGTTATTGCCATCCCGAATAATTAAACATAGATTTTTACTAATATCCTCTAATAAAGCTGATGGATCTTCTTTTTGAAATTTTTTAGATATTGATTTTTTAATACATTCCAAAAGGTCTTGTCGGCTATTAAAAATTAGTTTATTTTCATTTTTAGAAATAAAACACAGAATCTCGAACCACTCTTGTAGCTCACTTTCATTTAAACTACTTTTAAATTCTCTTTGATACCCAGGTTTAGTCCTATCATGCTTATAAATAAGTACACTAAATAATTCTTCATAAAATTTTGACAGACTATCAGGAATAATTAACTTTGCTCTATATGTCATTACAAAAAGAGTAACCATTAAAGGAGTTTTTAATAACTCATCAACTTTTAATGGGCTTTCTTTCAATGCTTTTACGAGATTTCCAAAAGAGTCATCATCATCTACAAGCTTTCTAATTAAACCGATTATTTCATCATCTTCATAGGGTCTTATACTTAGAACCTTAAAAAAATTACTAGATTGAATAGCATTATCAGGTCTTGAAGTTACTACAATTTGTGTCTGTGGATATTGTTGACTAATGCTTTCAAGATCTTTGATTACATTTGATACATCTTTTTCTTTTAGCTCATCAAAACCATCAAGTAATAAAACTACTTTTCCAGATTTTAATACCCAATTTAACAATTCATCACTAACTGAAAAAACCCATGAGCTAATTGATTCTTTTATAAAACTAAAAATCTCAGCCTTTTCATTTAATTTTCTTAATTCAATAAAAATTGGTATTCTTTTTTCTTCTTGATATTCTCTATACGTTAAATATCGTAATAAAATTGATTTACCTTGACCTGCAACACCCTCAATCACGAAGTTTTTTGATGAAATATCTCCTATACTTTCAGCTTTTATATACCCATTATCACTATTAATGTAAGGTGGATAATAAAATAAATTTAAATCAATTGCTTCATCCCCTTTATAAATAGTTTTTACTTTTTTTATATTCTCTATTTTATTATCTAGTTTTCCCGAAATATCATTTAACTTTTGTTTTTCAAGATGAAATTTGGTTTCTTTTCTAATAAAATCATATAGATCATTAAGCGGCTTGTTTATAACTTTAAGTAAAGCTAGTGCTGAAGGGTCTACCATATAAACCTCAATTTAAAGATTAATTATTGACTAAATAATAGCTGAATTAGAATAAATAAAAAATTATAGCTATGAATTATGAAATCAACAAATAAAAAAATCAGAGTTATATAAAGCTTTAAAAATTTAAAATTTTTTCTTTATAGGTGACTATCACCTTCTCCTCACGCAACACTATTACTCATCCCATTGAGAGAAATATCTTTTGCCACATTATCAATTTGATACGCGGTGTTCCCTCTCCTGAGCAAGTTTTAAAGCACTGTTTTTAAAACGAAGCGCAAGAATGGACAGAACTAGGGAGAGGATTAACTTTAACTTCTAATTTCACCTGTAAAAATAACACTTTATAAAAATATAAACTTCAAAAAAACAACATTAACTGTATATTTTATATTCATTTCCTTTTGCAGCTCATGCTGTTTTTTTAGACTATACATGCCCAACTATAAAGCATGAAATGTAGAGTAAATAATGATTTTTAGAACAATAGCACTTTTAACTTTATCCACGGTTCACACAGCTCAAGCTGGCTCAAATCACGATTGGGGTTATGCCAGTCACAAAGCCCCTGAACATTGGGCCAGCTTAAACACAAACTATCAAAGCTGTGCCGGGGCGAACCAATCCCCTATTAATATTCATCAAACCGTACAAGCCAAACTGCCACCACTTAAATTTAATTACCACACTTCAGCTCAAGACATTATTCATAACGGCCATACCATTCAAATTAATTTCAAGCCAGGCAATGACTTAAACCTGGACAATCAACAATTTGAACTCAAACAATTCCATTTGCATAGCCCCAGTGAAAACCAGATTCAGGGTAAATCCTACCCTATGGAAATGCATCTGGTGCATGCATCAACTACGGGTGAGCTTGCTGTGGTTGCGGTGATGTTTGACGAAGGAAAACAAAACCAGAAACTGGCTAAACTGTGGAAAGAATTACCTAAAAAAGCCGGTGCTGCCATTCCACTCAAGCAACAGGACCTGGCATCTGCATTTTTACCTGACAACCTGGAGTACTACCGCTTTAACGGTTCACTCACTACCCCGCCTTGTACCGAGGGTGTCCGCTGGATTGTTTTAAAAGACATTCAACAGGCATCGAAACAACAAATTGAAGCATTTTCAAAACTGATGGAGCATCGGAACAATCGACCTGTACAACCGCAAAATGCACGTGTGGTTTTGGAATAAAGCCACCAATATTTATACAGAAAGCGATTTATATCTCCACACATCTTTTGAAATATACGTTACTTTTAATTCTTAGCCCTTGAACATAAAAAAGACCTGAATTCAGGTCTTTTTTATGGTTGTTTCATCTTATTTTTCCCAACTTATTCCACAAATCCGGCGTCAAAAACGTGATCACCAGTTTATTTAAATCCACATAGCGCAGCACACCTTTGAGCTGACTTTCTACTTCAGGATTTTCTAAAATTTCCTCACCGGTAATTTGTCCAAGCTCCTGAAAACTGTCGCCCACCGCTTGTACACCCTCCGTCGCAATGACTGCTTTAGTCTGGCTCGCGCATTGATCCACCAATATACGCTGTAAGACCTGAGCTAAATTTTTATCCAGCTGGGTTCTCTGTTCTGCATTCACATTGCTGAATTTCTTCAATTCCGGATGTGCAGATAACGCAACAAAGGTCCATTGCAGCACCGTTGTTTTATCTGCTGCCGTAGTGGATTTCACCAGACAGTTACTCAGCTGATCCACCGTTGGTCCGGCCATTGCAACTTGTGTTGTTCCCATGACCGCAGTTGCCATCAAAACAGAACAACCGATTCGAGTAAAGCGACGACCCAAGGTGGTGAAAATAGAGTAAAACATAAAGCAAACTTCCATTCTGAACTGCTGTCTTTTTATCATAAATTGCCGGGCACAGCCTGTTATGGCTGTGTAAAATCAAGCTTCTTTTTCAGCTTGTCTATCCACCTGACAATTTGAAGGGTTTCCGGCTTCGACTAAAGAAAGCCACTTCATCCTTAAAAAGGACCTCTGCTTATGCTATGGTGAATGAAAATAAAACTTTATATAAATCATATCTGAACAGAGGGAAAAATCATGGCTAAACAAATCTTGATGCTGGTGGGCGACTATGCAGAAGACTACGAAACAATGGTGCCATTTCAGTTTTTAACTGGCCTGGGCTATACCGTGCATGCAGTCTGCCCGGATAAAAAAGCCGGTGACAGCATCGCCACAGCCATTCATGACTTTGAGGGCGAGCAAACCTACAGTGAAAAGCGTGGTCATAACTTTGCTATCAATTATGACTTTGACTCAGTCAATACCGAAGATTATGTAGGACTGGTCATTCCGGGTGGGCGTGCACCTGAATACCTGCGCATGAATGCACGTGTGGTGGAAATTGTGCGTGAATTTGATGCTGTTCAAAAACCGATTGCAGCCGTATGTCACGGTGCGCAGCTTTTAGCAGCTGCCGATGTACTTCAAGGTAAAACCTGTTCTGCTTACCCTGCATGTGCAGCGGAAGTCAAACTTGCAGGAGGTTTATATGCCGATATCGCCGTGACTGAAGCAGTCACCGACGGACATCTGGTGACTGCACCGGCTTGGCCTGCGCACCCTGCCTGGATGGCGCAATTTGTGAAAGCCTTGGGTGCAACGATTAACCTGTAATACTGCCACGTTAAAATTTGAAAATTTCAACATTCACGTTCCATCCATGATGATGGAACATGGCACTGATAAAGACGGGTAAAATAGCTTTTTATTTCATCTGCCTGAGCATATTTTTCGCCCCACTGTGATTATAGTTCACGGCTAAATTTTGCAAGACCCGCCTTGCTTGAGCTTTAGAATTCGAAAAGCGGTTGCTATAACTCGGCACACTGGTTAAACAGCGCGCCACCAGCATCCCCGATTCAGTATAGACCCGGGTTCCCTCCGTTCCCTGCAATTTGCCATAATTATAGGCCCGCTGCGCATTATTACAGGCAGCCACCTGATTTTTACCGCTATTTAAATCACGGCGTGCAGCGACGTAAAATTTCATCTGCTGCTGTTGCGGGCTTTCCACCACTTTTAGCGGCTGTTTTTCAGGTAACTCTGCTGCAGGCTTGGTTTCTTTTTTCAGTTCCGTTTCTTTTTTAGCTTCAGCCTCTTGTTGAGGCACAGACTTGTTCGGCGCTTTTTTATTGCCCTGATCATTGGAACTGATTTTTTTATCTGCAACATTTGCAGTCACACGGATATTTTTATAAAACTTTTTGGCTTCCTCCGCAGACATCAGCTTGGTCTGCAAACTGACGACACGCGTATCACGACCCTCATTGAGTTTACGTTCAGCCACCGGCTCAATAGATGCAATCCAGCTTTGCCCATTATTTTGTACACACTTGTAGGCACCTATGCCCTGTTTGACATTGCCGGATGCAGATAAACGCTTTTTATCCGTTGCATCCTTGACCAGAGTCATGGAGCTCTTATAGAGCAGCGTGAATTTGCCCTGCTTGGCAGAACAGTAATTGTTTAAATATTTTCTTGGATATAAAGATTGCGGCTCTTTGTCATTCTGTTTTACTCCCCATGAATAGACATATTCTTTGGCCTGTCCATTGGGTTGGTTAATATTTTTTTGAACGATCATTTCCTGTGCTGAAGCATAATTTTTAGCGGAATCATCTGAGCTCAAAGCATTAAAACTGGTACAGCCATGTAAAGTGATGCCCACTCCGCCAATCAAGATGAATGTTTTGAAATTCACGTATTAATGCTCACTGATGCTGTAACTCAAAAATATATCAAAATTGGGAAAATCACAAATATAGCACTTTGATTTTATTATTAATTCCCTTCAAGTTAAATGATAATTTTTTGCCTAAAAAGGCAAAATAACTGCCAATCTTTTAAAAGTTTTAGCACTGAAATCTGAAGGAGATAACACTTTTTAGCCAATTTGAAACTTTGTATGATTGGTGAAGCTTTAGTTATTCTGGAAGCTATTCGGCAATTTCCATCATGACCTGATGTAAATTTAATCTTTTATATAAATAGCCAGCTGGCGTACTCAAAAGCAAAAATGAAATGGGTTATTTCACCACGGCTTCAATTAAATCAAGATCCCAGGCACCACCGGCAAAACCTTTACACATGCCAGACCAGCGATCTACAGTTTGAACGAAAGCTTGTCCCTGCCAAATCCATTCGCTGATCTTCCAGCAATCACCAATACCACGACCCTTTTGTGCACTGCTGATTTCGCCTGCTGCAAAACCCGATGCAGATTCGGTCACAAAGCTGGCTTTGCCTGTTAAAGATTGATTCATTACCCAAGCCCCATAGCCTTCATTGTAGGCTCCGCGCCAGCATAGGGTGGTAGCTAGAACTTTGTTATTGGTGAGCTTATAGAGTTCAATCGCTTGTGGTTTGGCACCATCTCCATCATAAATACCTTCACAAAATTCAGCTACATCTGACTGTGTCGGCCGGGCTGCTATGAGTAACTGATGCAGGTTTTGGTACTCTCTGGTGTTGGGCTGAAGAATTAAATATGGTTTTTCTGGGATTTTCACTTTGGTGACTACTCGCTTAGGCTGTGCTGCCAATACTTTCGACTCACCTGCCGTACCAGGCTTTACCAAAGCACCTACCGTACCCATACGTTGTTGAAAATCATCCATTTTCAATAATGAAGCCGTCATGCCTGCATCAGAAACCTGCCAGGTGTAATAGGCATTTTTAAATACGATGTTCACTTTTTTCCGGGTCTGTTGTAACAGTGCATTGAGCTGTTTGCTATTTAGCGATCCTGTAAGCAGTTGCTCTGAAATGTTAATCCTGACTCGGCCATAATCCTGATTATTGATAAAAAAGTTTAAACTATTCAGTTTTTTGTTATCTAAGGCTTGATCAAAACTGGATAGGGCAAATGTCCCTTGTACGGTTTGTTTTGCTCCAGCTTTACGGGTCAACAAGATTGTGGCGGGCATGCTTTGCAGATGATCATCCTGATAGCCTGCTGCCCGACAGGTGCCGATATTACTGCAATACACTTCCCAATCCTGATGAGAAAAAGACATGCCTTGAATTTCTTTGGCAAATGTTAGAGGACTGGTCACGGCCAGACAGCAAAGCGAAGTCCACGCATAAAACCTTTTCATTTTTTCTGCCCCTTCCCTTTTTAATTACTATACTTCAACATTTTCATGATTGTGAAATATAAAGCGTTATAAAAAACCCGCATCATGCGGGTTCTGTTGCTCAATTTGATTCTTCATTATTTATGCAAAGTCGATTCAAATGCCCGTAAACGCTTATAAATTGAAAGCAGTTCAATAATCGTTGGCCAAGACTCGATTAAATACTGGAATGACTCGCGTACCTTGCCAAAGACATTGGCAATCTGCATCATCAAACCCAAGGTAATCGCCCCTGCGGCAATACTTGGAAACAGCACAAACAGGCCATACAGATTGTCCAGTTGCATGTACCAGATGCGCACCATGTTGAAATAGGCATAATGAAAATACAGACGGAAATAGTTAAAACGCACGCGACTGAACAGTTCTTTTAAGGTCAGCGGATCGGCACGATCGGCATAGTCTTCACCATAAACCAGTTCCTTACGGTAGGCAGCTTCAACCTTCTGGTTGTTAAATTCCAGACCCGGCAATTTATACCCGACGACCATCAACACCACGGTACCTAGCACTGCCCAGCTAATGGCAGCCCAAACCAGCGCATAAGGAATTTCACCCACCACTGGCAGCTGTTTGACATGCGATGACAACTGCAATAACACCGGTAAAAATGCCATGAGCGTCATGAGAGCCTGAATGAAACTCACTCCCAAACTTTCGGTGGTTTTGGCAAAACGCATGGTATCTTCCTGAATACGCTGCGAAGCCCCTTCAATATGGCGTAGCTGCTCCCAATGTGCAGTGTAATAGTCATTCATGGCCGTACGCCAACGGAATACATAATGGCTGACAAAGAACAGGTTAAATACGGCAATGGTCACATAGACCATGGCGACATAGAGGAAAGTCAAGGTCTCACTGTAGAGTAAATTGACATCGCCACCGCCATTGCTCAGCATTTTCTGAATCAGGTCATAAAAGGGGCTGTACCAGGCATTCACCACCACATTCACCTGTACGGCAAACCAGATGTTAAACAGAATAAAAGCCGAGCCCCAGACCGACCAGCCCTGCCATGGATTGCTGGATTTTAAGCGCCAGAACAGGGCAAAAATAACGGTTGAAACCATGAACCACAGATAGAACCATAAAAATGAAGGGGCCCAAAAGCGACTTACCCCTATCGGTAATTCTGCTGTTGCATAACCCGGTGCAAAGCCTAAAAATGTTCCCCAGCCACTTCCGCCGGAATACCATAGTGCAATATTGATGACAAACCAGAGTACCAACGATGAAAAGAACCACTTCGGGTCAGGAAAAAAAGATTTAAACATTCGCTCAAGCTATTCCTTTATTTTTAGTTTCAAACTTGCCAATCAACCACCCGGCCCATTTAAGACGGATGGGTGAAGCGGCTATTATTCTCGTCTTTTCATCTTTGTAGCAACTTATACACTGTTTGTGAAATGTTTTTTCAGATGAAATATTGTCTTGGGCTGACACCTTAATCAGCAAATGGTAGGGTTCATTCGCCCTATGATGATGTCTTAACCATTCAGTTCAGCTTAAAATCTGCGACATCCTGCATTCAACACAGCACTGATGACTTTAAGCCAGATCTTGACCCAGCTTAGACTGGATAAATTAAAATTTTCTTAAAAATAATCCAGCCATTAAATCCCTAAAAGTTTTATGGAAATGTTCAAAAATGGAAGATAAATCAAAATATAAACTTTAATCCCTTCTCATTTACTTCTTCAGTATGTCGACTACATAATGATTTTTATCCGTTTGTTTTTGATTTAACTCGCAAAACTGATAAAATTGGTTAAATATTTACCAATTTATGGTATAATTAATCTAATTTCTAATAAACAGGGGAAGTGAAATGGAAAAATTAATCATCGAATTATTAAAACCCGTAACCTTGGAAAAAGAAAACTGCAATCCGCTGGTTTTTGAACAAGGCACTATTTTAAAAGTCGTTATGCAAACACCGACCAGCCTGCTGGTATCAGACGACTCAAATTTTAACTTTACTGTTTCTTTGCGAGATGAAAATACAGTCTGGCGTGAGCTATAAATTTCATTGGATTTTTATAGTGATTTAGAAAATTTGACTACGGAATTCTCAACTTGGGTACACCTTCCCTAAACTCAAGTTCGAGATTTTTGATGTGCCATAAACAACCCTAAAGCTAAACAACCACTAAACAATCATAAAGTTTGGCTAAAAAGCCTCCTCTGCTGATCAAAGCCATAGAAAAAGAGATAGATGCTTGATCTGTTATGAAGCTTAAAAGTTCCCTCTATCTCTAGTCCATCCAGCATCCCCCAACCAAGCTGCTTTAAGCTGAATATTGTTTACACCAGTTTTTTTTCAATATTTAAGCGTACTCATAAAGCTTAGCGCAGAAAACAGCCAGATAAACAAGACGAAACTGCGCCCCTGATTAAAATGATTCAGATCCGTACCATGCAAAATATTATGCCGGGTCATGCTCACGGTTGAACTGCTATCCATCTGGTATGCTGCAAGTTCGGGAAAATAAGGATTCAGCTCTGCTGCAATTTTAGATTTATGCCACAGGCTTTTTATCTCGTTGCCTTTTAAGCCTGGAACAATTTTATAAACATCAACAAACTTGGTTCCACTGTGCTTTAAAAAGCCAGCCTCTATCAGTACATCGGTCAAGATGCCTTCGAGCTGTGCATAGACGTTAGGAATACAGCCACTATAAAAACCAAGTTTATACATCTTAAAACTTTCAAGCAGCACAAAACGGCGCTGTGCTTTGATGCTGTCATCAATCTCTAAAGCATCAAATGCTTTAAGCATTTCTGTTTGAAAATATTCGCCATTAATGATGTCGAGTAAATTAAATTTTTCGATATCTTCAAACTGATGAACCGCTTGCCAGAAATACAGCAGGTTTAGAGCATCGTTGGCAACTTTCGCCCCCAGGGGCTGATCAAGTTCTTCTGCCAGTACCTGGAAATACGGTTCCTGCTCGGCTAAGCCCAATAATGTTTTGATAAGAAAAGCATGTTCATCTGCCGAGATCTCTTCCAGATACTGTTCGGCTTCTTTCAAGATTTGATTGCCCATTTGCACTTTATTCTGCTGATTTTGCTGAATACGCGTTACAGGTGGGTCGTAATCAAAATCATCCTGGTCAATCATGGTCTTTACTCTTGGCAGATTGCTTTAAGTGCCTATTATCACAGGTATTCATTACAGCATATAGCGCTATAAAATAAATACTATGACGTTGATTGAATCCCAAGCGAGATTCAATCAACCCTAGCCACCCAATCACAACTTGCCTGATTAAGAGATTGCCCAATCTGCAGCTGGAGCATGTTCGGATGCCATCCGGACAATCTTCAATTTTTCGGCCGTTCTATCCCCTTCAACCATGCCCTGAATGAAGTATCTTTAAAATTGAAACCCTTATTGATGATTTTTATTCTGGTCAGACTTGTGTTGCTCAGATTGATGGGGTTTATCTTGATCCTTTTTGGCCTCATCTTTGTTGTTGGTGTGAGCTGAGTTCTGGTCTTTATCCTGATTGTCCTTGGACGAAGAATCCTGATCCTGTTTTTTCGACTCACCAGACTGAGACTGATCTTCTCCTTTCATTTTACTCATTGTGTCCGTCGCCATCTGTCTCAGTTCACCCAGTTTGACAGAGGCTTCATTGACCAACTCCATAATCTTCTGTTTGGTGTCTTCAAACTTGTGTAGGGCCTCATCTTTTAAATGTGCCATACGGTCCTGCTGATCTGACTGATTTGCCGATTTATCTTCCGATGTATGATCTGCTTTAGCCTTTTTCGTGTCATCCGAACCCTGTTCACCATTTTGCTGGCTGTCTGACTTGCCATTTTTTAGCTCATTCAGAATCTTTTCAGCTTTTTTCAGCAGATCCTCACCAATCGCGATTGCCTTCGCTTTTAAGTCATCCATCTTAATGCTTTCAGTTTTTTGATCTAACTTGCCAGACTGAGCTTGATTAGAATTATCTTTCTGGTCTGCATGTTCGCCACCTGGCTGAGTGCCTTGCCTAGCTTCGGACTTTTCATCAGTATTGTGCTTCTGGGCTTCTAGAACTTCCTGATTATGCTTTTTATCGATCTCGTTCTGCTTTTGCTCTTTTTCCACTTGCTCATTCAATTCTCGTGCATGTTGTTCTTTATCTGGGTTTTGCTTCGAAGTACTTGTCTGGTTATTCTGAGTCATGAGTACCCTCCTGAGGTGTCATAAAATGATCAGACAATTTTTTAGCACAAAGCATGCACCCAAACGGACGAATTAAGTAAACTGCAACAAAGCCTGTACATGTTGTTGCTATTGATTGCAGAAAGTAGCGTTAACTTACCTCGGTCAATTGTTTAATCGTCGCGCATCGGATGATACCGAATGCTGTATTTGAAGATTCAGGTCGCTTTATTCATTGCGCTTCAGCTAAAGCATTTCTTTGTAATCCCCTCTGCATCATGTAAAATTATGGCCCATTGCATAATGAATACGAATGAGAGAGTGAATCCGTGCGTAAAATCCTAGTCACCAATGCCCTTCCTTACGCCAATGGCCCGATTCATATGGGTCACTTACTCGGTTATATCCAGGCTGATATATGGGTACGTGCGATGCGTGCAATGGGTCATGACGTGACTTATGTCTGCGCGGATGATGCTCACGGTACAGCCATCATGCTGCGTGCAGAAGCCAACGGTATTTCGCCTGAAGCGCAAATCGCCAATGTACAAAAAGAACATGAGCGTGACTTTGCCGGCTTTAAGGTTGACTTTGACCACTACGATTCAACCCATAGCAACACCAACCGTGCCCGTGCTTCTGAAATTTATGTGAAAAACCGTGAAGCAGGCAACATTGCAGTTCGTCCCGTCACCCAGTTATTTGACCCTGAAAAAGGTATGTTCTTGTCGGATCGTTTCATTAAAGGTACATGCCCGAAATGTAAAGCGGAAGATCAATACGGCGATTCATGTGAAGTCTGCGGTACAACCTACAACGCAACAGAATTACTCAATCCGAAATCGACTTTAAGCGGTGCGACACCTGTAGAGAAATCTTCAGATCACTACTTCTTTAAATTGCCTAACTTTGGTGAATACCTGCAAAAATGGACCCGTGACGAAGGCCGCCTGCCTGTGTCGATTGCCAACAAGCTGGATGAATGGTTTGAAGCAGGTTTGTCGGACTGGGATATTTCCCGTGATGCGCCTTACTTCGGTTTTGAAATTCCGGATGCGCCAAACAAATACTTCTACGTTTGGGTCGATGCGCCAATTGGCTATATGTCGAGCTTTGAAAACTACATCAAAACCAAACGTCCTGATTTGAGCTTTGACGATTACTGGAAAAAAGATTCGAAAAACGAAGTCTATCACTTCATTGGTAAAGACATTGTTTACTTCCATGCACTGTTTTGGCCTGCAATGCTTGAAGGTGCAAACTACCGTACGCCATCAGGCTTATTTGTGAATGGTTTCCTGACTGTAAACGGTCAGAAGATGTCGAAATCTCGCGGTACCTTCATTAAAGCTGAAACCTATTTACAGCACTTGAACCCTGAATACCTACGTTACTACTTTGCATCTAAACTTTCGGATAAAGTTGAAGATTCTGACTTGAACCTTGATGATTTCGTTCAGAAAGTAAACTCTGACCTGGTCGGTAAAGTGGTCAACATTGCCAGCCGCTGTGCGAAATTTATCAACACCAAGTTTGAGAACAAATTATCTGCAACCTGTGCAGAACCTGAACTGGTACAAAGCTTTATTGATGCGGGTGCTTCAATTGCGTCTCAATATGAAGCGCGTGAATTCTCAGCGGCGATTCGTGAAATCATGGCGCTTGCCGACAAAGCCAACCAGTATATCGATGAGAAAAAGCCTTGGGCACTGGCGAAAATTGAAGGTGAAGAACAACAGGTACATGATGTATGTTCAGTGGGTATTAACCTGTTCCGTCAATTGGCGGTTTATCTGGCTCCTGTATTGCCGACTTTGGCTGAACAGGTTCAAGCCTTCTTGCAGTTAGATGCTTTCGATTTCGCTTCTCGTGAAACAATTCTGGTCGGTCATGAAATTGCATTGTTCCAACCTTTAATGCAACGTGTGGACCCGAAAGCTGTGGCGGCAATGGTCGATGCTTCTAAAGATTCTTTAGCTGCCCCTGCTGAAGCACCAAAAGCTGAAAAGAAAAAAGAGAAGAAGGTAGAAAAGAAAGCTGAGCCTAAAGTGGGTGAAGCTGAAATCATCGGTATCGAAGACTTTATGAAAGTTGACCTACGTGTGGCTGAAGTTTTAGAAGCTGCAACGGTTGAAGGTTCTGACAAGCTTCTTCAACTTACTTTAAACGTTGGTGAAGCTGAACCACGTAATGTATTTAGCGGTATTCGTGAGTTCTACCAACCGGAAGACTTGAAAGGTAAACTGGTAGTGATGGTGGCGAACCTTGCTCCACGTAAGATGCGTTTTGGCATTTCTAACGGTATGGTTTTAGCTGCAGGTAATGGCGATGGCGTTTGGGTGATTTCACCTGAATCTGGTGCTAAACCGGGTGATAAAGTGTCTTAAGATTTTAAATCTTAGATAAGAAAAGCCTCTACTGATGTAGGGGCTTTTTCTTAATATTGATAAATGAAAATTTGAGGGAAAAGGTAAAAATGAGTTCAGTCAATCCTGTAAAACCATTCTTAGATACAACCCAAAGAGTTAGGGAATTAAAATTAAAAAAATATGAATTTCAAGGTTTAGGAAATGAATTAGTAATTTCTCAAGAAGAAATAATGACTCAATATAATAAATCTAAGGGAATGAAACATACACGTGACTTAGGCAATCATCGAGAGGAAATTCTACGTGAATACCTGCTTAATAGTAATTTAGTACCTTCTAAGTATCGGATAAGTCAAACAAGTAGTCGAGTGACGGATACTAACGGCAATTATTCTCGAGAACTAGATATTCTTCTTACTAATAATGATGAAAATATTATTTTGATGAAAAGAGGAAAATCCTTAGAAGTTCATCCCGTTGAAAATACATATGGTACAATTCAGGTTAAATCAAAACTAACCCTCAATGAACTTGAATCTGCATTTGAAAATATTGCTTCATATAAAAAATTAAGAAAAAACTTAACAAATCATTCCAGTGGTTTTTCTAATGAAGGATTTGGAATTATTTTTGCCTATACAACAGACTTTGATCACACACAATTAAATACTCATATAAGTAGTTTAAAAGATCATTATTCTTCTGACTTACTCCCTAATGCAATATGCATTTTAGATCACGGCTTTTTCCTACCATTTCACCAAAATAATAGTGTGATACTTTCCGATACATTAAGCAGCATAAAACAAGACCAAATTCAATATTATTGCAATCCAAATCATAATGATCACTTATTTTATTTCCACCACATCTTATTACAGCTATTAAGAGGCACTAGAACAGATATTGTAGACATAGGCAACTATTACAATATTGGTAATATTGATTTTAGCACTAATATTTCTTTTAAATTTGCTTACGGCGAATACTTCGAATTAGCAAAGTGTACAAAGCATAGATCAGCACAAGCAATTGAATATTTAAAAGAAATTAATAGTCAAAATCTTGAGAAAATATTTCAATATATTAGTACTAGCGAACTTTTTGATGAGCTACTCTTAATAGCTAACAAAAACTCTGGATCATTAGTAAAAATTTACAATCCGGATAATATTGATTTAAAAGATTTATTAAAATATGAGGAGGGTTTTTTGGCATATGAAAAAATTATCCTTAATAAGCTAGGTAGTAAATTTGATGTGCTATTACCCCATTATTACATTCAAAAAGAAAATCTCTTCGAAGATTGCCCCCAGTGCAAAAAAAATGCAAAAACTAGGACTAATAGAGCATTAGCTAAAATTAAGCCTTAATCCTCTAGTCAAGCCTCCCTTACCCACATATGGAGAGGGAGCATTCAATAATATTTTAAAATGTATTATCGAAGTATGATAAAAAATATCTATCCCCTTAGAACTTATAAAAACCTATGAAAACTTTACCCCCCCTATTCCTCACCCTTGCTCTAAGCACCACAGCCTTCACTACGCAGGCAGCTGAACCAACCATCACCGCTCAAAAACAAGTGGCTGGCTACTACCATCACCAGCTCGGTAATACCCAAATCACCGCCCTGCTTGATGGTACGAACTACCTAAACCCATCCATGTTTAAAGGCTTAAGCGACAGCGAAAAAAGCGTCATCCTAAAAAAATATGCTGCTATAAATGACAAAGGCGTTCAAACCTCAGTCAATGCCTTTCTCATCAATACAGGCAAGCAACTGCTCATGGTCGACAGCGGTGCAGCAAGCTGCTTTGGCACACATCTGGGTTCAATCTTTAACAACCTGAAAGCTTCAGGTTATCAACCTGAACAAGTGAATGACATCTTCCTCACCCACTTACACCCTGACCATGTCTGCGGCATCTCAAATAACGGCGTAGCGAATTATCCAAATGCCACTTTGCATATTTCAAAAACAGAATATGACTACTGGCTAAATCCCAATACCGTGAAGAAACTGCCAAAAGACAAGCAAGCAGGTTTCTTGGGTACAGTTGAAAAAATTAAAGCGGCTTTAGCTCCATATGAAAAAGCCAAAAAAGTGAAGGTATTCTCGGACAAATCATTGGCATTGGGTGGAATCGAATTTAAGCCTTCTTTCGGACATACCCCGGGGCATTACAGCTTTAAACTCAAAGCTGATGGTCAGGAAGTCGTGTTTATTGGCGACATCGTGCATTCACACACTTTGCAGTTTGACCGCCCTGAAACCGCGATTGAATTTGATACTGATCCCAAAGCAGCGGTACAGACACGTTTAAAACACTTTGCCGAATATGCCAAAGACGGTCAGCTGATTGCTGCCCCGCATTTACCTTTCCCGGGTCTTGGGCATATCTATTCAAAAGATGGGAAAAGCTACCAGTGGATTCCAGTACATTTTAAGGATTGATAAAAGATGTATAAAAATAATCCCCTCAATACAGGGGATTATTTTTTAATGAACTGCTAAGACCTAAACCGTGATTTTCGCTTCATCGGCAACAAAACGTTTGCGTCCGGTCTGTTTGGCTTTAAACAGGTTTTTATCAACCATATTTAAAAAGTTTATTTTGTCATCTTTCTCTGTCGGACAAATACATTTCACCCCCAGACTTAAACTGACATTTTCTGAAATCGGAGATGCCCGATGAGGGAGATTTGCCTGATTCATCATACGAAGGATATTCTCTGCAATTTGAATCGCCCCCTCTAAATTCGTTTCTGGCAATACAATCGCAAATTCCTCGCCCCCATAACGTGCCACCAGGTCACGTGGACGTACACAGCAGCTTTCCAGCATCTGTGCAATCTGCTTGATACAGGCATCACCGATAATATGCCCATTAAAATCATTGTATTGTTTAAAGAAATCGATATCGATCAAAATGACCGACAGGGGCTTTTGTTCACGTATTGCGTTGTCCCATTCACGTGAATAGAAATCGTCAAATAAGCGTCGGTTGGCAATTTCAGTTAAACCGTCTTTATAGGAAAATTCTTCCAGCTTGCGGTGCAACGCTTTTAGTTCCTCTTCTTTTTTCTTGCGTTCAGAAATATCAAACATAAAGCCGACTAAACGTTCAACTTCACCATTTTCCTTTCGTACCACATGAACCACATCACGAATCCAGCAATATCCACCGCTTGCCTTTAAGGCACGATAGTCCGCTTCATGATCTATACCGGCGATGGATTGCGACACACAATAATTCAGGACATGATCACGATCATCCCGGTGCATACGGTCTGCCCAGTCCTGCACCGACTTCCAGGAACTCTGTTCCCAGCCCAGTAACTTTTCAATTTGAGGACCAATATAACTAAACTGTTTGCTGGCCCAGTCTATGCTCCAGGGTATGGCCAAAGTCGACTCTAATAATGTTTTATAAAACATGTCATTCGACAATTGCTGCTCATCAAACGGATTGTTCGACATAAGACTACTCTAATTTGAATGCACAAAAAATGTCTTAATATGTTCTGGTTTTACCCTACACGACATTTCAATACGCGCTTGATGACTAACCTGCCTGAAACAGGCTCCCCCATAAAAACTGCTTTTTCACCACTGAACATTTTTACATTTCAAGATGATTATTTATTCTACAATTTCTCTCCAAGAAGAAACATATATTTCTAGCAATTTGATTTATTTTCAAGGTAATCCCTATGTTCTGCATTTGGAACAACATCCCTGTATTTTTCTAAAATTTTCAAAACAACACTCAGGATCAGATGATGAATAATATTGTTTACTTTGAAATCCAGTCTTCCAATCCAGCCAGAGACATCGATTTTTACCAGTCTGTTTTTGGCTGGAAATTTAGTAAGGTTGAAGGTTTGCCGATTGAGTATTATCAAATCCAAACTGAGAACATGTCTGGCGGTTTACTGAAACGCCCTGCAGAAA
This sequence comes from Acinetobacter sp. G11, assembly GCF_049808495.1. Classification (NCBI taxonomy): domain Bacteria; kingdom Pseudomonadati; phylum Pseudomonadota; class Gammaproteobacteria; order Moraxellales; family Moraxellaceae; genus Acinetobacter; species Acinetobacter sp. G11. The sequence goes on along the minus strand of NZ_JBNCAT010000001.1, from coordinate 123,645 downwards.
TCCCTCCAACCCATTGTGGTACCAATGCTTATACCTGTTCTGTACTAGTTGAAAATTTCGATGAAGTCGCACAGAAAATTCTGAATGCAGGCGGTCAAATTGCCATGGACAAATTTGCCATTCCTGGGCGTTGCTGGCAGGGATATTTTCTTGACCCCGATCACAATACTTTTGGCCTGGTAGAAGCAGATGAAAATGCCCAATAAAAAAGCTTTAGAATTAGGGTCTGTTGACACTTCGTCTATGTTTGCGACTAAGAGTATTTTTTAGAGGATACGAGGCGTGAAATACAAAATTTAGTCATTCTAAATGCGTAGTTCACAACGACGTAGCATCAAAAAATACTCTAGTCCCGAAGGGTTGTGGCTAAAATTATCTCAAACTGCGTCATGAAATTTAAAAATGGAACCACCATTCTTTGCATTTCATTCCTTGTCTGATCAATTTTAGCCTACAACGCAAGCCATTTATGAAATGTCAACAGACCCTAAGTAATTAACATAAATTAAGCGACTACATCGACAATGAAAGGCAGAATAGGTGGCATGATTTATGATAATTTATAAGCTCATTTTATCCATTGTGATTTGGGGCATTCGTGGCTGTTCATTTTCTGCATACATCAGACTGGCATCTGGGACAATTCTTTTATAACCATTCACGCCAGTATGAACATGAACAGTTTTTAAGCTGGCTGCTTCAACAAATCCAGCAGAAACAGCCCCATGCATTACTGATCGCCGGTGATATTTTTGATGTCATCAATCCTGCATCCAGCGCGCAAAAACAGCTTTATCAATTCTTGGCCGATGCCCATGCCCTTGCCCCGCATATGCAAACCCTGATGATTGCCGGTAACCATGACTCGGGCTATCGTATTGAACAGGTCGAGCCCTTACTGGAAAAATACAATGCCAGAACCGTCGGCGTAGTTCATAAAAATGAGGATGGTCAGATTGATTTAGACCGGTTGCTGGTTCCGATTTATGATCAACAGAAACACATTGTGGCCTGGTGTTTGGCGCTGCCCTTTTTACGTCCGGCAGAAATTACTGGTTTTAATGAACACACCACCAATAGTCAAAATGCGATTGCTTATTTGCACCAGCAACTGATTGCAGAAGCCAAAAAACGTAAAATGGATGATCAGGCGCTTATTCTGATGTCACATGCGCATATGCAAGGCGGTGAAACATCCGACTCGGAACGCCCGATTATTATTGGCAATGAAGAAGCCTTATCGACGGCATTATTTGATAACTGTATTGATTATGTCGCGCTGGGGCATTTGCACAAACCGCAAAAAGTTCAACATGCGCACATCCGTTATAGCGGTTCGCCTATTCCTTTGTCATTTAGTGAAATTCACTATAAGCATCAGATTGTAGAGGTGCAGATTGATCCGTTAAAGCAGGACGAATCACGCTTTCAGTTTGAAGCGATTGCCATCCCGCGCTACATTCAGCTGCATAAAATTCGTGGCGAGCTGAATGAAGTAATGCAAAAACTCAAGGCCTTGCCCGAAGGTGAAATTGAACAGATGGATCAGCGTGAATATGTGGATATTGAATATCACACCCTGACGCCACCCTTGCCCAATTTAAGACAACAGTTTGAAGAAGCCCTGCCTAAAAACCGCTATCGTCTGGTGCGCATTTCGCGGCAATATTTATCTGTAGAAAATGACAGCTCAACAATTGCAAAAATCTGCCTGGAACCGCCAACCCCGGAAAAACTGTTTCAGCAGATCTGGGAAAAACAGGGCTATAGCAATGATGAAACCGTCTTGAACGATTTTATGAGTCTGATGCACGAAGCACAAAAATCACTTGAAGAACAACAAATACGCTAAGAACTGTCCATGAAAATTTTATCCATTCGTATAAAAAATTTAGCTTCCCTTTCAGGTGAGCATTTTATTGATTTTGAAAGTGAACCTTTGGCCAGTGCGGGCCTGATTGCCATTGTCGGCAAAACCGGTGCCGGGAAATCCACCATTTTGGATGCCATGTGTCTGGCACTGTTCAACAAGATTCCACGTTTAAAAGACAGCGACGGAAAATTGCAGGATGTGGATGGTTCAGAGTTACTGACCAACTCGCCTTTGACGGTTTTGCGCCGGGGCACCGCGCATGGCTTTGCCGAAGTCTGCTTTGTCGCGCAGGACCAGAAACGCTATCTTGCGCGCTGGGAGCTGAAACGTTCACGTGAAAAAGTCGATGGCAAACTGCAAAGTGTACAGCGGTATTTAAAATGCCTGACCGATGGCGTGGTGATTGCCGATAAAGCCAAAGCCGTCGATGCGCATATTCACCAAATCTGCCAGCTCAGTTTTGAGCAATTTACCCGTGCGGTGTTATTGGCTCAATCGGAAGTGACGGCGTTTTTAAAAGCCCGCGATAATGAACGCGGTGAGCTGCTGGAATATCTGACCAATTCCAGTATTTTTGGCAAAATTGGCCAGTTGGCCTATGAAAAAACCAAACAGATTGCCAACCAGCGTAAAGAAATAGAGAACATTCTCGGACACATTGAAATTTTATCCGAGGAAGAAATTACTGAATTAACCCATCAATTTCAGCAGGCGAATCAGGCATATCAACAGCTGGAACATGAAAAAGCACAACTGGAAAAACAGCAGCAATGGTTTGAGCGCAAGCAAAAACTGGACAGTGAAATTATTCACAAGCAGCAGGCTTATGAGGAGCAAAAACAGCTTCAGCAAAATCTGGCGCCTGAACAGGACCGTTTAAACCGTCTGCAAATATTTTCCAGCATTCGCCCGGTTGTTTTTCAGCAGCAGCAGTTATTCAAAGCCCAGCAGCAACTGGAACCGCAAATTCAGTCTACTCAAAACAGTTTTGATGGATTAAGCTATCAGTTTGAAGCCGAAAAAGTCAAATATATTCAAGCTGAAACAGATTTGAACAGTTTGCAGCAATTTGAACAGCAACATCATGACGCCCTGCTACAGGTGCGTCAATGCGTGCAGGAACGGGATTTTATTGGCGAAGAATACAAAAAGATTAAAGCCCGTTCGCTCCAGCTGGAACATCAGCAAAAACCCTTACTGGACCAACAGCAAAAGATTGAATTGCAGATTCAGCAGCTTGTGCAGCAACAAAGCCAGCTTCACCAGCAACTGCAACAGAGCCAGCAATTTTCCAGTTTGGATAAAGGCTTAAATGCGCATATCCAGCAATTAAGCCAGTTTATTGTGCAATATCAAAATATTGAAAATAGTCTGGGGCAGATCAGTACAGCTGAAACCAGACTTGCCGAAAACAAGGCTGAATTAGATCGGTTGATTGCCCAATTTGGTCCGGCTGAACAGATTGAAATCCGGCTGGAACAACAGCGCCAGTCACGTGAACAGAAACTGGTACAACTCAATCAGTTCGGCTTTATACAGCAGAAACTGAAAGATTATTTTGAGCTGCAAACCGGGTCCCATCAATTGAATGCTAAGCTGGCTCAACTCAACAGCCAGGCTCGGCAAGCTGAAAAAATCGCTCAACAGGCAGAGCAAACTTTTCAAACGGCCAAAGCTGAACGGATTCAGTTGCAGCAGATTTTACAGCAACAACAACTGCTGCATGCTGAAAATATTGAACATTTACGCATGCAGCTTAAAGCCGGAGAAGCCTGCCTGGTGTGTGGCAGCACCTCACATCCTTACCGTCAGGATGAAACCCTGGTCTCCAAAGCCCTGTTTGAACTGCAACAGCAGCAGGAAGAGCAGGCCTTGGGCAAGGAACAGGACTGCTTTAATAACTGGCAGTCAGCGCAGCAAAATCTCGCCACCCTGCAAGCAGAGTTGACCCAGACCACCCACACCCACCAGCAAATGCTGGAAAAATTGTCAGGCTTTAAAAATGAACTGGCTCAGCAACTGCATCAGGTAAACATACAGCTGAACCTGGAGCAATCTCACGATCAAATGAACGCCGAGATGACGCAGCATCTTCAGCAGCTTAAACAGGACATTTCGGCTATTGAGCATCAGCTGGAAAACTTAAGCCAAAATTCCAAAGCCCAGCAGCAACTGATTCAGGCCATCAGCAGTACTGAACATCAAATTACCTCCGCAAAACATTTACAGCAGCAAGTTCAGCATATCCGGGACTGTCTTACTGCAACCGAACAGCAGGCTTGGCAGCAGCACAGTACCCCATTTGCCGAGCAGACCTTAACACGCTTAAATGTGCGTGCCTTGCAGTTAGAGCAATTAGATGCATTCAACAAACAGCTGGATCAGCAAAAGCAGCAGCTCAGTATATCCAACACCCATCAACAGAATCTCGATCAGCAACTGCTGGATACACAGCAGGCATTACAAGAGATTGCCTTAAAGGGACAACACAATACCGATACAGCCAATCAGCTCATTCATGGCATGACCGGATTAACCGGGCTCAAGCCGAATGAATGGCTGGCAGAACATGATACTAAGCGTCAGCAACTGCAACAGAATTATCATCAATTAAAACAAAGCTTTGAGAAGTTACGCCTTGACTATGAAAAGCAAAAAAGCGAACTGGAACAGCTTAAGGCCCAGCATCAGCAAAACCTGAAAGCGTCCGGTCAATGCCAGACTGAAACTGAACACTGGTTAACACAACATGCAGATTTTAGTCATGATGACCTGGCAGACTTGATTCAGATCAATGCCGAGCAAGAGCAGCAGATGCGTAGCAAACTGCACAATGCCGAACGCCTGCTCAATGAAGCCGCCTCTGCCCTGAAGACCATGCAGGAACAGCATGCAGAACATCTTTTGCAGATGCCGGACATGCAGTTTGAACAGCTCGCGCAATTGATCAGCGTAAATCTTGAGGCATTAAAGGCCCAGCTGGAAACCCGTGACCAGTTAAAACTGAAACTTGAATTGCATCAGCGTAATCTCATCAAGCAACAGCAATATGCCGATCAGATCCAGAAAATCCAGCAGGAGGAACACCGCTGGGGCAAAATTTCCGGGCTGATGGGCGATGCCAGCGGCAAGAAATTCCGCGATTATGCCCAGCAATACAATCTGGATATTTTAATTGAGCATGCCAACCAGCAACTGGCGATGCTGTCGCAACGCTATACCTTGAAACGTCTGGATCACTCCTTGAGTCTGGCAATTATTGACCATGACATGGATGGTGAAACGCGTTCCGTCGCCTCACTTTCAGGTGGAGAATCCTTCCTGACTGCCCTTGCCTTATCCCTGGCGATTGCCAACATGGCTTCAGGTTCGATGAAAATTGAATCCCTGTTTATCGATGAAGGTTTTGGCACGCTGGATGCCTCATCTTTATATATGGTGATGAATGCCCTGGATCAATTGCAAAATCAGGGCCGTAAAGTGGTGTTGATCTCGCACATTCAGGAAATGCACGAACGCATTCCGGTACAGATTCAGGTCAAGCCTCTGGGAGCAGGTGCAAGCACGATTGAAGTCATTGGCTAATGACTTCAATTAAATCCACTTCTTTTTCAATGGATGAGGAGACTGCTCTGCAAGGGAGAATTGATTTAAAGTTACGCCTGTTTAGAATAATCTCGTGCCCCAAATAACGCCGTTCCAACACGAACCATGGTCGAGCCTGCGGCGATCGCCTCATTCATATCCCCCGACATGCCCATACTCAAAGTATCCCAGTCTTCAGGATGAGCATGTTCAGTTTTTACATTTTCAAACAAGGCTTTGGCATCGCTAAATGCTTGCGGATTATTCGGTGCGGGAATCACCATCAGACCACGCAATTTTAAATGCGGTAGCTGGCTGATGCTTTTAACCAGCTCAGCCACTTCATTCGGCTGACAGCCATCTTTCGTGTCCTGCGCATCAATATTGACCTGCAAACAGATATTCAGTGGTGCCTGATTCGCCTCACGCTGATTCGACAAGCGCTCTGCAATAATCAGACGGTCTACCCCATGTACCCAGGCAAACTTTTCTGCCAGATGCTTGGTCTTGTTGCGCTGCACATGACCAATAAAATGCCATTCAATATCCAGATCACCCAAAGACTCCATTTTATCCAAGGCTTCCTGTAAATAATTTTCCCCAAATGCACGTTGTCCGGTCTGGTACATTTCGCGCAAAGACTCACTTGGATGGGTCTTTGAAACAGCCAGCAACTGTACGCTTTCCACATTGCGCCGGGCATGTTTACAGGCATCTTCTATTTGCTGTATAACTTGATTTCGTGACTGTTGAAGACTATTCATTGACGAGGTTCTCATTTCATTCATCTTTTTTTGCCTTCCCTTGCAACTAACTGTTGGTTAAGCTTTGGGAAAGCCTTATTATTCTATCAAAATAAATAACATTTAAATGAACTCGGGGAAATTATGGATATCACTGAACTTTTAGCGTTTTCAGCTAAAAACGGGGCATCAGATTTACACTTATCTGCGGGGATGCCGCCACTGATCCGTGTCGATGGTGAAGTCCGCCGTATTAACTTGCCAGCTTTGGAACATAAAGAAGTACACAAACTTGTGTATGACATTATGAACGACAAACAGCGTCGTGATTTTGAAGAAAAGCTAGAAACCGACTTTTCATTTGAAGTTCCAGGGGTAGCCCGTTTCCGTGTGAACGCATTTAACCAGAACCGCGGTGCAGGTGCAGTGTTCCGTACCATTCCTTCAAAAGTACTGACAATTGAAGATCTGGGCATGGGTCAAATCTTTAAAGATATCTGTAATTACCCGCGCGGTATCGTCTTGGTGACTGGACCGACAGGTTCGGGTAAATCCACCACCCTGGCGGCCATGATCGACTATATTAACGATCAGCGTTATGACCATATCCTGACTGTAGAAGACCCGATCGAATTTGTACACGAATCCAAAAAATGCCTGGTCAACCAGCGTGAAGTTCATCGTGATACCCATGGCTTTAACGAAGCACTTCGTTCAGCACTGCGTGAAGACCCGGATATTATCCTGGTCGGAGAGATGCGTGACCTTGAGACCATCCGTTTGGCACTGACTGCCGCTGAAACCGGTCACCTGGTGTTCGGTACACTGCATACCACCTCTGCGGCAAAAACCATTGACCGTGTGATTGACGTATTCCCGGCCGAAGAAAAAGACATGGTACGTGCCATGTTGTCTGAATCCTTACAAGCGGTGATCTCGCAAACCCTGCTCAAGAAAAATGGCGGTGGTCGTGTCGCTGCACACGAAATCATGATTGGTATTCCAGCCATCCGTAACCTGATCCGTGAAAACAAAGTGGCGCAAATGTATTCTGCCATTCAAACCGGTGCCAACTACGGCATGACCACGCTTGATCAAAGTTTAAAAAACCTGGTTGCAAAAGGTGTGATCAGTCCGCAAACGGCCCGCACAATGGCGAAACAGCCAGAAGCATTCTTATAATTTGAAAACGGATTGGGGTTCTTATTATGGATTTTAATGACTTGCTCAATTTGATGATTCAACAGAAAGCATCGGACTTGTTTATTACGGCCGACGTTGAACCATCCATGAAAATTAATGGTCAGATTGTGCCCGTCGCAAAAGCCAAACTGACTGGTGAAGTGGTGGGGCAGCTTTTAAACTCGATTATGAGTGATAAGCAGCGTAAAGAATTTGCCGAAACACGCGAATGTAACTTCGCCATCAACAACCGCGACAAAACTGCGCGTTTCCGTGTCAGTGCATTTCAACAGCGCGATCAGCCAGGTATGGTTTTACGTCGTATTGAAACTGTAATTCCGACTATGGATGACCTCAAGTTACCGTCAATTTTAAAAGAACTGGCGATGACCAAGCGCGGCATCATCATTTTCGTCGGTGCAACCGGTACCGGTAAATCCACCTCTTTGGCATCCATTATTGGCTACCGCAACCAGAACTCCAAAGGTCATATCATTACCATTGAAGACCCGATTGAATTTATTCATGAACATGCCGGCTGTATCATCACCCAGCGTGAAGTCGGGATTGATACCGACACCTTTGAAGTAGCACTGAAAAATACCCTGCGTCAGGCACCCGATGTGATTCTGATTGGTGAGATTCGTTCCCGCGAAACCATGGACTATGCCATTGCCTTTGCCGAAACCGGCCACCTGGTTTTTGCCACCCTGCACGCCAACAACGCCAACCAGGCCATTGACCGTATTATTCACTTCTTTGAAGCGGACCGACACAACCAGCTGTTTATGGATTTATCGCTCAATTTAAGAGCCATTGTAGCGCAGCAATTGATTCCAACCATAGATGGCAACTCACGTCGTGCAGCGATTGAAATCCTGATCAACTCGCCTTTAATTTCAGACCTGATCCGTAAAGGGGATGTACATGAAATTAAAGACCTGATGAAACGTTCACGTGAACTGGGCATGCAGACCTTTGACCAGGCCCTGTTTGACCTCTACAAAGCCAAACAAATTAGCTATAAAGATGCACTTAAGCATGCCGACTCACCAAACGATCTGCGCTTGCAAATCAAGTTGTCGGAAGAAGGTGGCGATCGCTTAATGCGTGCCAGTTCGAATATTACTTTCGATGGCCAGGCTTAAAACTTAATTAAAATGCAAAAAAACAGGCTTTAAATAAAGCCTGTTTTTTTTTAACTGATTCCAAGTCAGTGTTATTTTTTACGTAATGCTTCCTGGCATTCTGCCGCATCACAATAACCGTAAAGGTTCAAAGAGTGACCGGTTAAAGTGAAGCCAAACTTTTCAGCCACTTCATGTTGCTCATGTTCAATTACGTCATTGGTGAATTCGACTACTTTATTGCAATTCTGGCAGACAATATGATCGTGATGATCTTCTTGCATAATTTCGAAAACTGAATGATTATTTTCAAAATGATGACGCTGGATAATGCCTGCAGCTTCAAATTGTGTTAACACGCGATACACAGTTGCTAAACCGACATCTTCACCCTGTTCCAGTAGAGTCTTATAAATATCTTCTGCGCTTAAATGATGTTGTCTTGAATTTTCTAATAATTCCAATATTTTTATTCGTGGAAGCGTAACTTTAAGTCCAGCTTTGCGTAAATCTTGATTTGAAATAGGCATGTAAAAGGGTCTCTCAACAAATTTAAAGTTGGAATATGCAACAAAGTTAAGATGCAGTATGATCTATCCTTGGATCAAATGCATCATAATTAATTTGGGATAGTGTAGCAAAATGCAAAAAATCATGTTGACGTTATTCGTCACTTCACTGCTCGCAGGCTGTTCGACCTTGGGCGTTTATAAAGTTGATATTCCTCAAGGAACACCATTAACTCAAGCACAAGCGTCAAAAATTCAAGTCGGTATGAGTCACCAACAAGTCCGCTTTTTGCTGGGTAGCCCTACAATAACAGATCCAATGAATCCTTTACGTTGGGACTACATTTACAACTATATACCAGGAACTTATGCGAAAAAAGCCAAGATTCCGGCAGCCCATGGTCAACATTTAAAAATTTACTTCGATCAAACCGGTACGGTGCAAAAGATTGAAGGTCTAGAAACCATTCCAGAATCTCAACCTGGCTTGCCAGGCTCAAAAGAAGCGATTTTAACTGCGCCACCACTATAGACACTTTAAAATAAAAATAAACCCCTCGTTGAGGGGTTTTTCTTATCACTTCAATTGTTTAAAGCGATTTCCACGACAATATCGCCCAACCGGGTTGGCTGCTGCACGTTTGCGTCGAATATCCTTCGGATTGATGGTGAGCGGTCGATAAATCTCGACACGGTCACCGGCTTGCAAGATGTGATGCAGATCTTTCAGGCGCACGCCAAAAATTCCCAGAGCGAGCGGTTCTGCCAAGTCAACCTGTGCCCGAATACCACTTTGTTCAATCGCCTCTAAAGCGGTCATGCCTTGCCGAAAAGGCAGCGCAATATGAAACTGTTGCTCCGGTGCCGCATAGGCGACCCAAACCTGTTGTAGCTCACTCATCAGAACAATTGCCCAATAATTGCGATCATCGCCAGGATAATCGAAACAGGTAACACCACACGAACAGCAATACGCCACAGGTTATAAAATAACTCATTGCTGAAATTCATCGCCTTACGCAGATGGCTAATCTTCATGATCCATCCGGCAAAAATGGCATAGATGAGACAGATCACTAAGCCCCAAAGCATCAATAGTGTATTAAAAATCGGGCTCATTGCAGGAATTGCCCAAACAAATACGGCAGCTAGAATAAGCAACCATTGAATCACGATATTCAACTGACGCTGCAACAGCTGTTCACGCGCCATTTGCAATAACAATGCCGCAGCACTCACGACAGCAACCACCAAAGCCAGGCTTGGGATTTGTGCATTAGCAGCAAAGAAAGCAAAAGCAATTACCGCAACTAACTGCGCGATCCAGATCGGCAATACGGTTTTGCTTGCCATATCTTGCTGTTGAACCGCAGGCAAACTAGTTTGCCAGTACAAGCCCATGCCTAAACCACTTGCCACCAGTGCCAGGACGGTTGCACTGCCCCACTCGCTAAATTCAACCGGTGTTACATGCCAAGACGGTAAAGGTGTTCCCATCACATTGGCCAGAATAAAAGCAGCAAAAACCCCAATCACCGTTAAAAGCAGAATAATTTTTCGCGGTGCAAATGAAACTAAAATAGCAACAACAGCCAGGGCTATAAATAAAAGATGCGGTGCAATTGCATTAGCGGCAAAATGTCCCAGCAGCTGGCTCGCATTCGACAACATGCCACCTGCCAGAAAAGGAATAAAGACCACGGCCAGCCAGCCAACGATACGCCATTTTTGCGAGGCATCCGCATCCCGGGTCAAGCTGGACAAAGCATTTAAAGCTGTTGTTTTAGAACGCTTTGCCAATGCAATTTCCAAATAGCAGATCGGCAAAGCCAAAATAAGCATGGTAGCTAACCATAACAGCCAAAAATCAAGCTGACGATCAAGCTGAATCCCTACAATCGGTGCTAAAGTGGCAATGATGATAAAAGATAAACAAAATGCCATCAGCGGTGATAGCCATCGTGACATCGCATTGTCCTGCATGATGCGTTCCTAAAAAAAGTCTTTCGCTATTTTGCCTTTCTCATAAGTGAAAATCAAAAAGAAAAAGCAAACCATTATGCCTAATGATTTGCTGCGCAAAATGATTATCTTTTTAATTGTTGTTATCTCGTTTCTCTTTTATGAGAAAAAACGAGCAAACCAGTTTTTACCTGTTTTCTTTTCTTTTTCTTTAATAATACCCATCATGTTTTCTTTTACCGCGCCGACATAATCGGCATCATCGTGCTGAATATGATTGATCAGCCATTTTGAAAGCACTTCATGTAATTCACCTTCAATCGCCTGTCCCATTTCAAAGCGGCTACGATACGATTCAATCTTTTTAATGAATAAATCATGCACACGTTTATGCGGTACGCGGTATTTATAACCGGCTTCTTCCTGCAAAGACTCTTCAAAAGTAAAATGCGACTGAGTGTAATCAATGATATTATCAAGAATCTGTTTAATACGCGCACGGTCGGTATTTTCAACGATGTCATCAATTTCATTAATATAATCAAGAATTCGTTTATGCTGATCGTCAATCACATCGATGCCAGTATTATATTCTGGAACCCATTTCATTTTCATTACGACCACCTATTAGATATAACCGATTAATCACATAAATTCATAATATATTGATTTTCAACAAATAAAAATGCACCAAAATAGTCGGCTTTTAGGTTTTTTTATAAAACAAATATAAATCATTGATATATATTCAATTATATTTAAAGACCCACTAAAAAGATAAAGTATTTTTTAACCAATATATTCAAAAAAAACAGCCGTTAATTTTAATATAAAGTATTGTCTCTCTATTTCTTATCTTTTCAAACATTTAATGAATATAAATTAATGATAAAAAACGTGCTTTATTGCCACTATTTAAGCTAAATCCTATAAACCACTCACTTAAAACATAAAAAATGCATTTAAAAACTTCTCGCTATATAAAAAACACCAGATAGGAATCCATATATGGTGTTTTTTATACCTGGGGAAAGAATATTACTAATATTGATCGGCCTTGGTGATTCGTTTCAAAGCCGGATTCAAGCGTTCACGTTCCAAGCGTTCAACATAAGTCTGCTTTTTGCGAACCGGTCGGCCATCCTGAAATAAAATCATCTCTCCTGGTACAAATGCGGTCCAGGTTTCATTTTGGGTTAAAGGTTCTGTGGTAATGACGGCGACACGATCTTCTGGTGTCGTCACCTGACTGAAATCAACTTCAACATCGAGATCAATCAATTGTGCCGGTTTAAAAGGATATTCACGTACCAACCAGTGCAATTTGGTAATCGCATAAGTAAATAATGCCTGACCATTCGACAGGCAGAAATTAAAGGTGCCATGTTCGGCTATTTTTGGAGAAATTTCTGCCAATAAATCGAACACCTGATCGAGCTTGGGTTCATGATAACCAAATTTAAGTACAAGTTGATCTAACAAATAACAGAAGGCACGCTCACTGTCGGTATTGCCGACCGGAGTAAAACGACCCGATAAAGTTGGATTAAAGTCGTGTAAATCGCCATTATGGGCAAAAATCCATTGCCGCCCCCAAAGCTCACGGCTAAAGGGATGCGAATTTTCCAGATTGATTTTACCCTGAGTGGCTTTACGGATATGTGCAATCACGTTGCGTGATTTAATGGGATAATTACGAATGAGTTCAGCAATCGGTGATTCAACTGCGGATTGATTATCGACGAAAAGTCGGCAGGCTTTATCTTCAAAGAAAGCAATGCCAAAGCCATCACAATGGTCTGATGTAATGCCAGCACGCTGAGAAAAACCACGAAACGAGAAAGTCACATCCGTGGGCGTAGCACAATTCATTCCGAGTAACTGGCACATAAGTCTTCATCATCTGTTTAATCCACCACCATGCTATTTTGCATTACTCCTTTGCCCATTACAAACAGCAAAATCAAGGTTTCTTATGCATTTTCAAGACTTAGTTCTGATTTTTTCTGCAGAATAAAGTTTTTAGTCAGCTGATTTACTTCCAGATAGACAAAATAATCCAGACAATTAAAAGCTTCATCATAAAAAGCCTGAGTGGACAGCTGTGCCTGCATGTTCAGATAAACATCAAAAAGTTTTGGAATGCGTTCATCCTGCTGGAAACTATACTGCGGGTATGGCGGCTCAAATGCCTGCTGAGACTGAATATTGCAGATAGATTGCTGCGGCAATGCCTTGATATGCTGATGAGTATAATACGCCCGTGACTCATTGCCTTGCATGCGAATGCTGACACAACCTATTAAATATTTGGCCCGCATCTCCTCCACGATTTTAGGTAACAGATTCGTCCATAGTACCGAAAGAGCCTTTCCAGAGCGGTAACGCGAGTGCACACAAGTTCGCCCGATTTCGACGATATTATCCAAGTGGCTGAACGCTTGAACAATTTTAAATTCCTGCTGGCTATAGCTCTGTTTTAATTCATGGCCTTGAAACAGTTTTAAGCGCGTATAAGCAACAATTTCATTACTCCATTTATCCCGCAATAGCGCATGTTCACAGCCAAAATCATACAAGTCCTGATCCAGGCCAGATTCAAACTGAATGCCAAACTGCTGTGAAAACTGCATTGCCCGGAAACGCTGAGCTTCCTGTAAAGTTTTTAAATCTTCAATCCATTCAAACTTATATGGAGAGCTTGTAACCAAACCTTTTTGAAAGGGAAATTCAGAATTTTTATCATATTTATTCAACTGATCAAACATTTTATAAGACCTTGCTTTTGTTATTGTTCTACACTAGGCAATCAAGATGACATTATTATGATCAAATAACAACAAATCCAAAACAAAAAGCCTCATTAAAATGAGGCTTATTTATATTAGCTTACAATTTATTGCAAAGGGTCGTTCCGATTAAACCTTTTTCGAATGAGTGCGGTTGGTAATTAAAGTACCTACCCCGTGATCAGTAAAAATTTCCAGTAAAGTGGCATGTGGAACACGGCCATCCACAATGTGCGCGCTCACTACACCGCCTTTGACAGCATCCAGTGCACAGCCCACTTTCGGAATCATGCCGCCATAAATCACGCCGGTTTCAATTAAACGGTCGACTTCCTGAGTGGTCAAGCCTGTCAGCAGGTTTTTATTTTCGTCGAGTACACCGGTGATATTGGTCAGAAGAATCAGTTTCTCTGCGCCTAAAGCTTCAGCCACTTTACCCGCCACCAAATCGGCATTGATGTTATAGGTATTGCCTTCTTCATCTACACCCAACGGTGCGATGACTGGAATAAAATCACCCTGGGTAAACATTTCCAGAACGTCAGTTTTCACCCCAACCACTTCACCCACCAGGCCAAGGTCAATCTGCTTGACCATGCCATCTTCAGCAGTTTTTTCCATCAATAACTTCTGGGCACGTAACAGGTTGCCATCTTTACCGGTCAGACCAATGGCACGACCGCCATGTTGGTTGATCAGATTGACGATGGATTTATTCACGCTACCGCCCAGGACCATTTCCACCACTTCCATGGTTGCAGGGTCAGTGACGCGCATGCCATCAATACGGTCAGATTCGCGGCCTAACTGTTTCAAGAACGAATCGACTTGTGGACCGCCACCATGCACCACGATTGGATTCAAACCGACCGTTTTCAACAATACAATGTCACGCGCGAACGAGCTTTCCAGCTCCGGATCGGTCATTGCGTTGCCACCATATTTCACTACTAGCGTCTTACCTGCAAAACGTTGAATGTACGGCAAAGCTTCTGTCAAAATTTGTGCTTTGTCGATGCCAGTATGCTGATGTGGCATTCGCCTCTCCTTATTGAGCATCTAAAATGTCTTGTGCGATTTGAGGATATCGGTCACTTAACATGGAAACAAATGTATGTCGAATATCGTTTAATCTTACAGGATTATCCGCATCAAAACGCACTGTAAAATATTCGCCGGTATTCGATGCTCGAATAATGCCAAATCCATCTTCAAAATCAAGTCGTACCCCATCAATTTTACTTAACTGGGCACCAAAATCCTGACTTTTCATTTCCACGTCATGCAATACCGCCTTCGGCTCCATATTATGCGTACTGATATAGGTATCTTCAGTGCAACAACGTTCCGGATATGCCTTTAAGGCCTGGGACAGGGTTAAATCAGCCTGCTGGTCAAGATATTCAAGTACCCTTAATGCAGCATACAAGCCATCATCATAGCCAAAACCGCGCCCGTCATTAAACACATAATGACCTGCATATTCTCCGCCAAACACGGCTTTGCCCTGGGACTGCGATATATAGGTCCGTAAAAAAGAACTTCCGGTACGGATCATTTTGGCCTGACCGCCCAGATGACGCACGGTATTTCCCACCATGGTCGAACATTTGACATCAAAAACCACTTCATGACCGGGATGCGTTTTCAGACACATTTCTGAAAATAGCGACAACAACCGGTCTGCGGAGATTGTAGTGCCATGTTCATCAATCAACACGACTCTATCGCCATCGCCATCCAGCGCAATACCGATATCGGCCTGCTGTTCAAGCACGGCCTGCTTTAACTCTGCCAGATTTTTCTCTTGTGACGGATCGGGTTCGTGATCAGGAAAATGGCCATTGGCCTCACAGCGAATGAGCGTCAGTTCACAGCCCATTTTTTTGAGCACCAAAGCCGCACAGCGTCCGGCTGAACCATTCAGGCCCTCCAGTACTACCTTAAAAGGTCGCTTTAGCTGGATATCTTTTAATAGCGCATGTTGATATTCAAGGCAGTACTTCACCACAATTTCATGTTGAATCGGTTCAATCAGTATTTTTTCTTCTGGATTAAAAACCGAACGAGCTGCGACAGCCACTTGTTGAATCTGCTCTGGACAAGGCGGTTCGCCCTGAATAATCCACTTCACGCCATTATCTGTTTTAGGATTATGGCTGGCTGTGAGCATAATGCCATTACCGTCAAACTGACGGGCAATAAAATATAAAAGTGGTGTCGAACAACAACCAATAATTGTGGCATGCAGCCCTTTTTCTGCACACACTTGTCTGATGATTTCTGCATATTGGGGACTGGTCAAGCGCGCATCATACCCAATAGCCAGTTGGGTCTGTCCTGACTTTTGATATTGCATCACCAATCCATAGGCAATGGCTTTGACAAGCTCAGGAGTCAAAAGTGATATTTTTCCACGAATATCATAGGCACGAAAAATTTGTGCTGGGAATTTTTTATTTTCAAAATTCATGATGACATTTTCTACTTTAGAATAACCCATAAAATAAAAATTTTATGGCATGCTGGATTAGCTCAGTATTCACAACCAGGGCATCATCTTATTAAATGAGAAGATTAACATTCTAAAAGCATTTCATATTTTTAAGCAATGGTAAAAAATTTTTACAAATTTACTTAATGGATCCGCTATTTGGTTGATAAATATATAATTTATGCTGCTAAAAAACAAAAGCATTCAAATAAATTTAATTTAAAAACAATTATCTACAAAAAAAATAAAAACATTATTCCGAGTATACACCCATATTCAAATCAGACTTATAGTTTTGAAATCAAATGATTGCTGATTCTTTGTTTTATAAAGAATATTTTATTCACCCTATCCAGATTTAAGAATAAAACCTGATACAGACAAATCCCACCGTTGTATTCATCAGGCTTTATTCACTTATGCTAAATCAGGGTTTAGCCTTTACCCGTATGGCCAAACCCGCCAGCACCGCGTTCTGTTGCTTCAAATTCATTGACAATATCAAACTGCGCCTGAACAACAGGAACAAGTACATACTGTGCTAAACGTTCACCCGGTTGCAAGGTAAATGCTGTTTGGCTACGGTTCCATACCGATACCATCAACTCACCTTGATAATCTGAATCGATTAAACCGACTAGATTACCTAAAACAATCCCATGTTTATGGCCCAAACCTGAACGCGGCAAAATTAAACCGGCAAAATTTGTATCTTCAATATAAATAGCCAAACCGGTTTTTACCAATACTGTTTGGCCCGGTTCAATCACAGTCGCTTCATCGACACAAGCACGCAAGTCCAAACCTGCTGAACCCGAAGTCGCATAGGTAGGCATTGGCCATTCATTGCCTAAACGTGTATCGAGTACTTTCACTTGAACTTTCATTTGTTTTTCCTAATTGTATGGTTTAAATGTTGCATGGTTTAAATGGTGAATTAACGCTTGATCAGCGCACGTAAATTTTCCAGATAATGCTGTGCCTGCAATTTGGGGTCAATATTGCCGGCCAGTTTTTTCTTGCGACCCAGCCATTCCAGCTCATCTTGCGGCAATTCATCCAGGAAACGGCTTGGTGTCATCTGTTTCATCTGGCCACCCGCTTTACGCTGCTCGGCCAGCGTAATGGTCAAGCCTTGACGGGCACGGGTAATGCCCACGTACATCAAACGGCGTTCTTCTTCCACGGTTTCGGCTGCAATCGAGTTTTTATGCGGCAGAATTTCCTCTTCCAGACCAATCAGATACACATAAGGAAACTCAAGACCTTTGGACGCATGTAAAGTCAACAAATTGACTTTATCGGTATCTTCTTCTTCCTGCTGCTGCTCGAGCATATCCAGCAGCACCATTTTACGAATCACACTTTCAATATTCTTGTCATCAACATCTTCGGCACGGTTAATCAGACTTTGAATACTGCTATACAGCACTTCAATATTATCCAGCTTGGTTTTTTCCTGTGCTGGGGTTGCTGCATTTTCTTTAATGTAATCAATATATCCCGCTTCCTGCATCATCTGGCGAATAATGGGTACAGGCTCGTCGTCATCCAGCAGATTTCGGGTAAAATTGCCAATAAAATCGGCAAATTCAGCCAGTTGTGTAGTGGCTTTTTTCGGAATTGCCATCGTTAAACGCTGATCGCCTGCTGCTGCCAACAGCGATAAGTGATTTTCTTGCGCAAACAGACCCAATTTTTCCAAAGTCACCGGACCAATAGCACGTTTCGGCGTGTTAATAATCCGTAAAAATGCGCTGTCATCTTCAGGGTTAATAATCAGACGCAAATAACTCATGATGTCTTTAATTTCTGCGCGCGCAAAGAAAGACTGGCCGCCAGAAAGCTTGTAGGGAATCTGCATTTGTCGCAGCTGGGTTTCTAAAATACGAGCCTGAAAATTGCCGCGATACAAAATCGCGTAATCTTTCCAGTTTTTCCCATTCATCAGTTTATGGGTGATCAGGTCCTTGACCACACGTTCGGATTCATCATCATCATTACGGCAGGTAATCACGCGAATCACTTCACCGTGACCTTTATCCGACCAGAGCTTTTTATCAAAGATATGCGGGTTATTGCCAATCACCGTATTTGCAGCCTTCAGGATACGGCTGGTCGAACGGTAATTTTGTTCTAATTTAATGACTTTTAGATTCGGAAAATCTTCTTTCAACAAAGCCATATTTTCAGGCTTTGCTCCGCGCCATGCATAAATGGACTGGTCATCATCACCTACCGCCGTGAACTGTCCCATCACTCCGACCAGCAGTTTCACCAGAATATACTGTGCCGTATTGGTATCCTGATATTCGTCGACCAAGAGATAACGCACCCGGTTCTGCCATTTGTCCCGAACTTCGGCATTTTCCTGCAACAAACGGGTCGGCATCACGATCAGATCATCAAAATCCACCGCATTATAGGCACGCAAATTACGCTCATAGAGCTGATATAAATGCGCAAACTGTACATCTTCGGCGGTTTCACAGGTGGTGTGAGCTTGTTCCGGTGGAATCAGGTCATTCTTCCAGTCCGAAATCATCTTCATGGCTTTGGCAATCAGCTCTTTACTTTCTGCACCGGACAAATTATCACGGTGCATTAAATCCATCAGGATGCGCTTACAATCATCGGCATCCAGAATAGAAAAATTATTTTTTAATGGCGTATGTTTGAGTTCCAATCGTAGCAAATTCAGACCAAAGGTATGGAAGGTCGAAACGGACAGACCTTTGGCTTCCTCACGAGACAATAATTTACCGACACGCTCCTTCATTTCGCGTGCTGCCTTATTGGTAAAGGTCATGGCAGTAATACGATGCGCCGGAATACCGCAATTCTTAACCAGATGTGCGACTTTTCGCGTAATCACCGAGGTTTTACCAGAACCAGCCCCTGCAAGTACTAACAAGGGTCCTTGAGTATATTTCATGGCTTCAAGTTGCTTGTCATTGAGTTGACTTGCCGACGACATAGTATTTCCTCGTATTGATTGGAGCTCGATTATAGTCATCTGCGCCAAACTTGCATAACCTAAAATACAAATTTGACATTCATAAAAAAACCACCCGAAGGTGGTCTTTTCAATTCAGCATGCATTCATGAAGAATTATTGAACCGCGTAAATGCTGATTTCTACACGGCGGTTTTGTTCCCGGCCTTCAGCAGTCGCATTTGATGCAATCGGGTTCGCTGAACCTTGACCTTGTGCATTAATACGCGTACGTGCCACGCCCTGACCGGCAAGATAGTTCGCTACAGATTGAGCACGTGCTTGAGACAATGGAATGTTAATCGAGTCATTACCAGTGCTGTCTGTATAACCTGTTACAAGAATACCGCTCTTGTTGTCTTCAGTCAGTGTTTGCGCAACCTTGTTCAAAGTCGCGTAGAAGTTAGGTTTGATATTTGACTTGTTGGTATCAAAAGTAATGTTACCCGGCATAATCAAGCCAACCGAACCATCCGGATTACGTGTAACGTCTACACCAGTACCCGCCATTTGTTGACGTAATTTTTTCTCTTTATTGTCAAGGTAAACACCCGCTGCACCACCTACTACTGCACCAATTGCAGCTGCACGGTTATTTTGCGCGCTTGTATTTGCATTACCTTTAGAAATACCATAACCAGCAGCTGCACCAACCAATGCGCCAATTGCTGTTTTATCGTATTCCATACCGCCTGTACTACCGGCAGTTTGACAGCCAGATAGAACTAATGCCCCTGCTACCGCTGCTGAAATTGCTAGTGCACGCATCGCATGCCTCCTTCTTGTGTTTTATCGTATGGTGGAATAATGAATTAAAAAAAATGGGCATACCATTGATTTTTTGTAAATAATACATGCATTAGTTACATTTTGTAATATTTATTGCGGATCTTAAGAATAACTTCCGCACAATTTCTTCATACTTGTATGAATAGACTTTTTTATTTTAAATTCTGCAATTATATTCAATACTGAATAAAAACCTTCGATGATTTTCTATTAAGGCCGTTTTTTATATGTCATCTCAAAATACCAAGCAACCGATATTAAAAAAAATATCTCGCGGGCTTACTGTCGGTTCGGTCATTACCGGAAGCACTTTTTTTCATGGGCCACCCGTACTCGCATTGGGATTAACCAAACTCATTAAAAAATCACGCAAAGTAGATGAAACCAACATTAAAATTACCAACAGCTGGCTCA
Source organism: Acinetobacter sp. G11 (assembly GCF_049808495.1). NCBI lineage: Bacteria > Pseudomonadati > Pseudomonadota > Gammaproteobacteria > Moraxellales > Moraxellaceae > Acinetobacter > Acinetobacter sp. G11. Next base: position 103,183 of record NZ_JBNCAT010000001.1, on the reverse strand, counting down.
GTGTCAACAATTGGCTAATCGAGCATATATTACCCAACTTAAAGTGGGATATCACGATTGAAGAAGGTTTAGAGCTCAGTATGCAAGGCCGTTACCTGATGACCTGTAACCATCAAAGCTGGGTGGATACTACAGTAAATCAGTACTTTGGTTTAACCCGCATGCCACTTACCCGTTTCTTTACCAAATGGGAGCTGATCTTTATTCCTTTTGTCGGGCAAGCCTTTAAAATTTTAGGTTTCCCGATGATGAAGCGTCATAGCAAGGAACAGATTGCCAAAAATCCGGAACTGAAAACCCGTGACATGGAAGAATCGCGTAAGGCCTGTGAACAGTTATTAAGTCAACCGTTTACCTTATTGAACTATCTGGAAGGTACGCGTTTTACGCCAGAGAAACATGCGCAGCAGCAATCTCCTTACAAACATTTGCTTAAACCTAAAGCCGGCGGGTTGGCCCTGGCGCTGAATATTTTAGGCGACAAGATTGATGCGCTGGTTGACATGACCATTGTTTATCCGGATGGGGCACCGGGTTATGGCGATTTCTGGCTAGGCGAAGTCAATCGCATTGCGGTGAATTTGCGTAAAATTGAAATTCCAGGCTGGGTATTGGGCGGTAATTATGAAGATGATGCTGAATATCGTGAACGTTTTCAGCAATGGGTTCATACGCTATGGACTGAAAAAGACCAGCTGATTGAACGCATGCAGCAAGAGTTGGCAGCAAAAGCTTAAACACACGCAAGGAAAAAAATGAAGCAAGACGATCAGATCACATCCCCCACCTTTTCTTTTGTAAAAAAAGGCACCTGGGGATGGAAAGTGGCACTGGGCTATGACATTTTCATGATGGTTCTGATCATCATCAACCTGTTCTGTCTCAGTGCCAATGCCATCCTGATGAGTGATTTCGGTGGCTGGCTGTTTGACTTCATTCATCTTCCTGAACTGCTGCAGTTTTACCGTAACTCATTGCGTCCCTGGGTCATCATTACAGAAAGCTGGTTTACCAGTTTTCTGGTGATTGAGCTGCTGGTTCGCTGGGCCATTGCGATTATTGCGCAGCATCATAAACGCTGGTTTTTCTTTCCTTTTATACACTGGTATGAAATTCTATCGATTATTCCGCAGCTGCGTTTTTTACGTTTATTACGTGCCGGGGCCATCGCCTACAATCTGTACCAGCATGGTTATAAAGTTATTCCGGACGCCTGGTATCGGCGGGCCAAATTTTATTACCACATGTTGCTTGAAGAACTCACCAGCCGTATTGTACTTACGGTTTTAGATGGCATAAAACGTGAACTTTCCACCAGTACCACACATAAAAAACTGATTGAAGATCTGGTTGCCCATCACCGTGACATGTTTGCCACTGCCCTGGCGGATATTTTGCAAGAATCTTTGGGCAAAGAGCTGCAAGCGCAAAAAATCATGATTGCTGAAAATGTCGGCGATATTGTCAATCGCGCCATTGAAGACACTCCTGAACTCACCCAGTTATTGCGCCTGATTCCGATTGTGGGAGGGCGCATAGAACAACAGATCCAGAGCATCGGACAACGCTTGGGAGAAAACATCACGCTGGGGCTGATTGAACCTTTTGCATATGGTCATAAAAATGAAAAAAATCTGGCATATTTAGAAATTTCAAATAAAATCAGCCAAATACAATTTGAAAATAATACCCATGTAGAAAAACTGGTGGAATCGGCTGTTTTTGAGAGTTTAGAAGCCATTCGCAAGCAAGTGAAAGTAAAACAATGGCAACAAATTCTGGAACAGCATGATCAAGTTAAAGAATGATCATGAGATTAAAAATATTGAAAACGTGGCTAGAGAAAAGCTGCAATTTGTTCTAGCATTTGCTCTATTTACAACATCACTTCGACATAAAATTAATGAGTCAGAAGTCTTAAGGAATAATTATGGCTGATATACGGATTACAGGCAGAATGGTTAATTTTACCCGATTAACTTTTGACACCAATGATCACAATGCAATCCGCCAGCAATTGACTCAAATGCTTCAAGAGACTGCTTCTCATGGCACGCTGGTCATTATTGACAGCACGGTAGAACAGGAGCTGATCGCACTGATTCAGTTATTGATCAGTCTGGACTTACAGCCGATGGGCGTGATTGACGGCATTCTTTCCAATGAAGCACGTGCCATTCAGTTTCCTATTCTGCCCGCAGACAACAAACCCTTACAACGGATTAAAGCCACGAAAGAACAAGTGGTTGAGGCCAAGCCTGAAGTTGAGCCTGCCCCAACCCAAGACACCGACGAAGCGCCTGCAAAACCAAGTCGTGTCATCAGCCATGTGACTTCTTATCACGATGAAATTTTGCGTACCGGTCAATGCCTGGTCCAGGATCATGGCGATATTATTCTCAATGCCGGGATCAATAGCGGCTCTGAAGTCATTGCTTCAGGAAATATACATATTTATGGTAGCGCACGTGGTAGAGTCATCGCCGGCGCAGGCGGGAACGGTGCAGCACGTATTTTCTGCCATTCCCTGGAAGCAGAACTGGTATCGATTGCAGGGACATATTGTGTGGCGGATGACATTCCACAGCATGTCCTGAAAAAATCTGTCCATATTTACTTGAATGATCATCAAGAACTTGTATTTGAAGTTCTCGAGTTTTAATGTATAAATAAACACCAAAAGCCCCATATTTAAAAAGGGGTTTGAACCATAACAGGAGTGGATTCGGTGGCGAAAATTGTTGTCGTAACATCAGGCAAAGGTGGTGTAGGTAAAACTACTACAAGTGCATCTTTTGCAACAGGTTTAGCCCTTCGTGGTCACAAAACTGTTGTGATCGACTTTGACGTGGGTTTACGTAACCTGGATTTAATCATGGGTTGTGAACGTCGCGTTGTTTATGATTTTGTGAATGTATTGAATAACGAAGCGCGTCTTCAACAAGCGCTTATTCGTGACAAAGATATTGAAAATTTATACATTTTGCCTGCATCACAAACCCGTGACAAAGATGCCTTGACCGATGAAGGTGTTGCACGTGTTATGGATGAACTTTCTCAAGAATTTGATTACATTATTTGTGATTCACCTGCGGGGATCGAACGCGGTGCCATCATGGCCATGTACCATGCAGATGAAGCGATCATTGTGACCAACCCGGAAATTTCTTCGGTACGTGACTCTGACCGCATTATTGGTATGCTTGACAGCAAAACCAAAAAAGTAGAACAAAACGAAGGTCGTATCCGTAAGCATCTTTGTATTACACGTTTCAACCCTGAACGTGCCGATAAACAAGAAATGTTAACCATTGACGATATTTCTAAAGATATCTTACGTGTCCCTACACTGGGGGTTATTCCTGAATGTAAGAGCGTACTGCAAGCATCTAACGAAGGTAAACCGGTTATTCTGTTTACTGAAGAAGCTGCGGGTCAGGCTTATGATGACCTTGTAGCACGCTTCCTGGGTGAAGAACGTCCTTACCGTCACATTGAAGTCAAACCTAAAGGTTGGTTGGCAAGACTATTTGGAGCGTAAGAAATGGCAGGATTCTGGAGTAAACTGTTTAGTAGTGAGGATAAACCATCAAGCGCACAGACGGCTAAAGACCGCTTAAAAGTTATTGTTGCCTCTGAACAAGGTTTAGGCAAACGCTTAAGCCAGGAAAAGATTGACCTCATGAAAAAAGAAATCATGCAGGTGGTCAACCGTTATGTCCGCGGCGTAGATGAACAGCACATTCAAATGTCGGTTCGTTCTGAAGCCAATATTGAAATGTTAGAAATGAATATCAATTTGCCTGAAGAGCGATAATCCGAATTTTGATTAGTCAAGCAAATTGAATCAAGGCAAAATATGAGGCTTGCTGAACTGGTATTTTATCCCATTCAGCTCACTTGAAGCATAGCTTCAAGTCTTGCGACTAGGCAAAGCCTTAAAGCAGTGCTTTAAGTTTGCTGGTCTAGCCTCATATTTTGCCTTTTTTAATCCGTATACCAAGGAGATTGCGATGGCATTATCTCAGCCAGCAACGTTCAATGAAGAATGGTCAGATGAGCGTGTATTTGCCTACTTAACTCAGCTACCTCCTGCAGGCGTGAATGCTGATTTTCATGTGCTTTATCACGCATTCAAGCATATGCGTCCAAATGATTATGAGCGTTTACTGACTCAATTCGTTGCCGATGGCCGTGATGTCAATGCCACCAATCCTGAAGGTCAACGCATTCATGATGTGATTGCACAGTACCCGCGCCAAAGCGAAGGCTTCCTGGAAGTACTTGCCAAGTTTGCTTAAGTAATCCATAAAATACCTGGCAGTTTGCATAGAACAGCCAGGTATTTTTTTATCACACTCATTTTCTTTTAAGCGTTTTATTTTAAGCCAGCAAGAGCATCAATGCAGGAAAAGTCACGGCAAAACAGAGGGTCTGCAAGCTAATCACGGCCGCCATTAATCGATGATCGCCTTGATACACCCGGGTCAGAATATAAGAGGCAGAAGCGGTCGGCAAACTAAAAAACACCACCAGAATCATGCGCTCTAAATGACTTAGATGAAAAGCCCAACATACTGCAAATGCCAAAATGGGCATGATGAGCAAACGCCCAAACACATTCATCAATAAACGATAGATATTTGTTCTGAACTGATCAAATTGCAGTGCTGCACCGACTGACAGCAAGCCCAAAGGCAAACTCATGGCAGCCAGCAGTTTAAATAGCTGCTCAACACTTTGCATGACGCTCAAATCCAGAAGATTAAAACCTACACCTACAATACAGCCGAGAATTAACGGATTTTTGCTAATCGAAATAACGGTTTTTCCAAGAGTTTGCCAGCTCAAGGTCGATAATGCCAGTACCGATAAAATATTCACTAAAGGAATCGCGACAGCGATCAACATGGCAAACATTTGCATGCCTTTCGGTCCAAATAAAGATGCCATGAGCGACAGGCCGATATAGGTATTAAAGCGCACCTGGCTTTGCATATACACGCCAAAACGCTGTACCGGAATGTTATAGATTTTTTTGACCACAAAAAGAGCCATCGCTGCCAGCAAGATTATCAAAATCAAGATTCCCAGCATGCTCGATACGGTAGCCATATCCAGCTCGACATGAGATAAATTCAAAAAGAGCAAGCTAGGAAACAAGATAAAATAATTGAGCTTTTCAGAGTTTCCCCAAAATTCATCTGTGAGAAAACGCGTCTGTTTAAGTAGATATCCCATTGCAATCAAAATGATCAATGGAAATAGCGCCATGACAATATTCATGCTCTATCTGTATCCTTAATGAAATATTTCAGTCTTTTCCTGAGCTGCATGATACTTTTGTTTTTAATGAATATTCACTTAATTTACCTGATATCTTCCAATTGTGCTCAAGAAAAAGGCCTGCATTTGCAGGCCTTTGGAAGATATTTACACTTAAATTAAAATATCACGTTTACCGTTGGCACCCATACCGCTGACGATGCCATTTTCTTCCATCTGGTCAATGATGCGTGCAGCACGGTTATAACCCAGGCTAAACTTGCGCTGTAGCGAAGAAGTGGATGCCTTGCGGGTTTCCAGCACAAAAGATACACATTGGTCATAAAGCGCATCACGGTCTGAACCACCATCACCCTCTTCAAAACCACGTGAAGTAGGCTCTTCATCATAAGGCGTCAGAATCTCATCCACGTAATTTGGTTCACCACGCTCCCGCCAAGCATCACAAATACGGTTCACTTCGTCATCGGCAATAAAGGCGCCGTGCACACGTTCGGGTTCAATCTTGCCTGGGCCGAGGAACAGCATGTCACCATGACCTAGCAAGTCCTCTGCACCACCAGCATCCAGAATGGTCCGCGAGTCAATTTTCGAGTTCACACGTAGTGCTACGCGGGTTGGAATATTGGCTTTAATCAAACCGGTGATCACATCCACCGAAGGACGTTGGGTCGCAAGCAACAGGTGAATTCCCGCAGCACGAGATTTCTGCGCCAAACGGGTAATCATTTCTTCCGCTTTTTTACCCACCTGCATGATCATATCAGCGAATTCGTCCGCTACAATCACAATGGACGGCAATGGAGTCAGACGCGGTGCACGTTCGCCAACAACCGATTCGCTGGCTTTCCAGGTAGGATCAAACAGTTCTTCACCATTGGCAATTGCTTCTTCGACTTTGCGGTTATAGTCGCTGAGCTTACGGATCTTCAGAAAAGACATCAGCTTATAGCGACGTTCCATTTCATTCACACACCAGTTTAAGGCGCTGACCGCATCTTTCATGTCGGTCACGACCGGCGTCAATAAATGCGGAATATCATTATAGTTCGCCAGTTCCAGCTGTTTCGGGTCAATCAGGATCAGACGCAACTGATCAGGCGTGTACTTCAATAACATCGACAGAATCATCGAGTTTACCGCAACCGATTTACCCGAACCGGTTGTACCGGCGACCAGCATATGCGGCGCCTTACCCAGTTCGGTAATTACAGGATTACCCGAAATATCTTTGCCCATGGCCATAGAAAGAATGCCATTTGGATCTTCAAATTTTGGTGTTTTGACCAGTTCAATCAAACGAACCATTTCACGGCTGCTGTTCGGCACTTCAATTCCGATATAAGGCTTACCCGGAATGACCTCGACTACACGTACCGAAGCCATCGACATCGAACGTGCCAAGTCACGTGAAATATTGGTCACTTTAGAGGCTTTTACCCCCGGTGCCAAATCCAGCTCAAAACGCGTCACTACAGGACCGGGCTGTGCTTCTATCACTTTGGCCTTTACATTAAACTCTTGCAGTTTAATTTCCAGAAGTTCAGATAAACGGGCCAATTGCTCGGCAGTGAAATTCACCTTCTTGTTAGGGTCAACTTCATCCAGCAGCTCCAGACCCGGCAAAGGCGGCAAATCGCGACGTTTTTGTGCCACCTGCATGGCACGTGACATCGGGCGGCCCATTGCATCGGTTAAAGGCGCATCCAGATCAAAATCATCCTCATCCAACTCAAACTCGTCGACAGGTTTTCCAGCCGTTTCCTGCCAAACTTCACGGAAGGCATCTTTATTGGAAGCAATCAAGGCCTTTTCATCTTCGGAAATGGTGGATTGCGGCTGCAATTGAGTATTGATTTCTGCACGTACAAAGGCTGAGGATTGAGCATAACTACTTGTAGTACGTGCCACAGGCGCCGCTGGCTCCAAGTGATCTACCTGTAAATTATCTACCGGTAAATCATCGACCAGCAGATCATCCAGCTCATCAAACTCGTCATCCAATGCAGTATTTTTAGGCGTACTGTTGAGTTGTGGTGATGCCGCAATATTCACAGATGCCGCCGCCATCTTTTCTTCATGAATGACTGCTGCGGGTTCTGGATTTACAGGATTAAATGGCGTATGTACATCTGTAGCCGTTTTTCCACCCGGCACAGCGGCAAGCAATTCGTCAAAGATTTCGTCATCGTCCCAATCCAGGTTTTGCTTCGAGGTCTGGGGAGTTGTGGCGACAGGTTGCTCATGAACAAAGGCTTGTAAATGGTCATGTGGTGTATGAGGCCCAGATTCTTCAGCCGCTTTTAACAGCGCATCAATATCCTGTTTATGTTTCTGGTTGTCATCGGAATGTAAGGCACGCCAGACTTCACCTGTAGCCACGACACGCTGTGTATTCTGTTCCAGACGATGGGCTTTTTCTAAAATCTGTTCAAATTCTGCCTCGTCTTCATCATCCATCAGCTGTTGCTGTGCAGACTGCTCTCTTTCAACCATATCATTAAACAGGCGCTCTGCAGCCGGATCTCGAACGATTGGGGATAGTTCTACTTCCTTATGTTCCGCGACTACTGCTACTTTTTCTGTGGCTGTTTTTTGCTTGTTATTTAGCAATGATTTTTTGACTTCAGGATTTGTCCGGTCAAATGCAGATTCGGCTTCCGGCACATTTTTATAAAATAAGTCTTGTAAATAGGCAGGGGTTGCTCTAAGGGTGTCCCAGGTTTTGTTCCACTTCACCCCAAATGCAAAAGTGAATAACACAAACCAGAACAGTAGCAGGAAAAGGGTTGCGCCATAAATGGTTAAAATCTGGGTAAGGCTTTGCCCCAATTCATACCCAATGATACCGCCCGAAGAATTGTCCAGCGTATCTGCCGGCACCTGCCAATACAGATACAACAAACTTGCTGTCGCCAGCAAAATAAAGAACTGTGCAGCATAGCGAAAAGGCTTATTCAAAAAGCTATACGGCCACCAGACCTGAATTGCCTCAACAAACAGAAAAATTGGAATGAGCAGACTTGCCCAGCCTAAAAAACCGAACAGTAAATCTGCGATCCATGCCCCGGCAACCCCACTGGCATTCGACACCTGCTGGGTATCACTGGAAATGTGCATCCAGCCCGGATCAAAAGGCGTATAGGTCACTGTTGCAAGGAATAAATAAATTCCAAATGAGACTAAAAATAATGTCTTTATTAAGCGCTGTGCATAAACACTCGACACCGCAGTCATATACTGTCCTGTAACCAATTTTTCATTCATGTTTTGTAAGAAACTAAGACAAAATAGTTTCACAATAAACGCGTATTATGCACCTGTTCCACAAAAAAAGATGCAATATTATGTAGTGGCCGCTGCTTAGAAATATACCAGATTGAATATCTAGCACAGCACTGTTGTTCTATATAGCTCAAATCGATTTGCATGATCAATAATATCGACTTTAATCTCACACCACTGTTATACAGTTTCACGTATAATTCCACAAATTTCTAAATAAAAAAGGATGCAGCGGATGAGCGCACGTCACTCAAGACTGATTATTTTAGGTTCGGGTCCTGCTGGCTATAGCGCAGCGGTCTATGCAGCGCGTGCAAACTTGAAGCCTACCCTGATTGCAGGCTTACAACTGGGTGGACAACTCACGACAACCACTGAAGTTGACAACTGGCCGGGTGATCCGGAAGGCCTGACCGGCCCTGCCCTGATGGAACGCATGCAAGCCCATGCCGAACGTTTTGGCACCGACATTGTCTATGACCATATCAACGAAGTGGATTTAAGCGTTCGCCCGTTCGTTTTAAAAGGCGACATGGAAGAGTTCACCTGTGATGCCCTCATCATTGCAACCGGTGCAACGGCTCAGTATCTGGGTCTTGAATCCGAAGCTAAATTCATGGGTCAAGGTGTAAGCGCATGTGCAACCTGTGACGGTTTCTTCTATAAAAACCAGAAAGTGATGGTGGTCGGTGGTGGCAACACTGCTGTAGAAGAAGCGCTTTACCTATCGAATATTGCTTCACATGTAACACTGGTTCATCGCCGTGATTCATTGCGTTCTGAAAAAATCCTTCAAGATCATCTTTTTGCTAAAGAAAAAGAAGGCAAAATCAGCATTATCTGGAACCATCAGGTGGAAGAAGTCTTAGGTGATAATAGCGGCGTAACTTCTGTACGCCTACAGTCTACCCAAGATGGCTCTAAACAGGATGTAGACGTTACGGGCTTGTTTGTTGCCATTGGTCACAAACCGAATAGCAGCATGTTTGAAGGTCAACTTAACCTGCGTGACGGTTATATCCAGGTACAAAGCGGTACTGCAGGTAATGCCACTGCTGCCTCTGTAGCGGGTGTATTTGCTGCAGGCGATATTGCCGACAGTATTTACCGCCAGGCGATTACTTCAGCAGGTTCAGGCTGTATGGCTGCACTGGATGCTGAAAAATACCTTGATGCCTTGGGTGAATGATTGAAATAAATCAATTCAACTCAAAAAACCGTCCTCTTGGGGCGGTTTTTTTTTGTATGATAAAAATCTTAAGTGTTTATTGCCAGTTACCCTTTTCGTTCAGGCTGAATCGCATGCATCCATTAGCCCCCTCAGAATTCATTTTTCCCGATCCCATCGAGGCTGATCCCGATGGCGAGGGACTAATCTGCATAGGTGCCGACCTCTCCCCTTCTACGCTTTTTGAAGCCTACACCCATGGCCTGTTTCCGTGGTTTTCTGAAGGTGAACCGATCTGCTGGTGGAGTCCCGAACCACGCTGCATTATCCGCCCGCAGGATTATCATCCCAGTAAATCCTTAATTCGAAATATGAAAAAGTTTGACTATCAAATCACGGTCAATCAGGCCTTTGAACGGGTCATCCGTTCTTGTGCCCTGCCGCGCAGCTATGCAGATGACACCTGGATTTCAGAAGACATTATTGAGGGGTATTGCGGGCTGTTTGAAGCCGGTTATGGCTATAGTATTGAAGTGTGGGATGAAAATAGAGTGGTTGGCGGTTTATATGGCGTGACCATTGGACACGGCTGTTTTGGCGAGTCCATGTTTAGCACGCAAACCGATGTCTCAAAAATGGCGTTTTATACTTTAATGCTGATCGGGCGGGAAAACAATTTGCCTTGGATTGACTGTCAATTGGTCAATGATCATCTTTTAAGCCTGGGTGCCTGTACACTTTCTCGCCAGGCGTATCTTAATTCGTTACAAGATGTTGTAAAACAACCTGCTATTGATTGGAAAAAATATCAGGAGGGTGTATTTTCAAGTAAAACAATAGCGCAAAACGCAAAATTAATTGAATGAAAAATACAAGAGGGATCTTGCCATGAACTCGTATCACCCAAAGTCCCTGCTCAATGATTTACAGTATTACATTACGCCACCGCATAGCTGTAGTTATCTGGAAAATAAATCGGCGCGAATGGTCTTTTTAGATCCTGCCCATCGCATTGATGTGGTCAGCCTGTCTGAACTTTCACGTCTGGGGTTTCGTCGCAGTGGCGATTTTGTGTATCGTCCTGAATGCCACCTGTGCCGTCAATGTTTATCTTGCCGCGTACCTGTTTCCGACTTTCAAATGAACAATGCACAAAAGAAGGCATGGAAACGCAATCAGGATCTGACGGTTAAAATTACCCGCGCCGCCGATGCGACCAACATTCACTATCAACTCTATGAACGCTACATCAATGAACGTCATGCCGATGGCGATATGTTCCCGCCAAGTCTGGATCAATTCGAAAAATTTTTAGTGCATAGCTGTACAGACAGTTTTTTTCTCGAATTCTGGAAAGATGACAAACTGCTGAGTGTTTCCAGCTGCGATCCGCTAGATGACGGAATTTCTGCGGTCTATACCTTCTTTGATCCTGAGGAAAGCCGGCGCTCACTGGGTGTTTTTGCCGTACTTAAACAGATTGAACATGCCAAAGCTTTGGCTTTGCCTTATGTCTATCTCGGCTATTGGGTTCCGCACTCCGATAAAATGAACTACAAATCTCAATATGTGCCATTGGAACTGTTGATTGATGGGCAATGGCGACGTTTAAACCGCTTGCTCAACCAGGAAGAAATTCAGCAATTGGGCAACTCCCTCATGACAACATTACCTTCGGGCTGGAACAACCCCATCATCAAGTAATACCGCCATTCCTATTTAAACAAACTTGCAAAATCATCAGTGCATGCTTTTACCATAATGATGGCATGCTCTTTTGATCCATCCGGATTGGGATAATAATTTTTGCGTAAATCGATTTGATGAAAATCTGCTTTTTCATACAACTTGATTGCAGGAGTATTAGATTCCCGTACTTCCAGAAAAATTTGTACGGGATTATTTTTTAGCATAGCAAGTGATGCATCCAGCAGCTTAAAACCCAGACCTTTGCCCTGCTGAGATGGATCAATCGCCATTAACAGCAAATTTGCTTCATCCAGCACGGGCTGTAAAATACAGAATCCAACCACCTGACCGTCTTGTTCAATCACTGTGCTCTGATAACCCGTTACAGCTTCTTCAAACTGTTTAACAGTCCAGGGATGGCTTTGGACCAATCTTTCAATCTTTGCCACTGCGGATACATCTGCAGCTTGCATCAAACGAATCATCTTCGTTCTTCTTATATAAAATTAACCCTCGCATTATAAAAACTTTGCGATAAAAATCGAGTAAAAAAAAGAGCGATCATTATCGCTCTGTGTGGTTTCCGCTTAAAAGCCTAAATTCGCTTTCCATTTTTCGAGCAAAGCATGAGTGTCCAGATCATTCGGATGGAAACCCGGTTTGAAATACAACAGCATTTCCTTACCCATACCGCTAATCACGCCTTTTGATGGACTATAGGCATAACTATAAATTTCCCGTAGTGAATTAAAGTTAAGCTGTTGATCCTGCTTTAAAAGACGCGCCAGGAAATAACTTTGTACCACAAATAAAGTTGCCATGGCGATCACCAATGAAGAGGTACGCAGTGCATATGACTTCAAGCCTTTACCGAATACTCCCTCAAATACATCATATGCCACGGCCTTATGTTCATTTTCTTCAATCGCATGCCACATCCACATGGTTTTCATGGTTTCATCTGTCATGAGTTCCTGGATATGCGAATTGGTTAAAAGCTGCGATGCAATGGTCGCGGTAAAATGTTCAAGTGCCGTGGTTGCAGTCAGGTCAATCATTTCCTGAGTAATTCCCACAGGTTTAGCTATTTTCGCCATCAATTTACGTGTAGTCTGAATTACTTTATCGGTATAGCCATCTAAGGTATCCACATCATGCCCATATCTTTGTGCTGATGCATTAAAGCCTACATGTTCCTGAGTATGCATGGCTTCTTGACCAATAAAGGCGGAGATTTCTTTTTGTAATTCTATATTGTCTTTTAAGGCAGGATGATGACGTACAGCGCGAACACTGTCGATAAAGAATTTTTCACCAGCGGGAAACAAAGCTGATAATGCTGTCATAAAGTGCGTCAGCCCGGCTGAACCATTCATCCAGTATTCGGGAACTTGTTCAAAATCAAAGTTCATGCGGCGTACGGGGAAACTCGCACCGGCACGATTGTTTATATTGACCTTTGCATTCATGATGCTTTACTCCTATCTAGCAAATACATTGCTAAATTCACTTTTGTTTTTCTTGATTGTTATATTACGTGTTTAAAAACTTGCTATAAGGGCAGATAAGGTCAGGAAAATATCAGTTTAGGACATGAGGAGAAAAAATAATGATAAGTGAAATTATTTTTTCGACGCAAGGGAATAAGCACTGCTTTATTCCGACCCAAGAGAAAAACACAATAAGCGAAATTATTTTTTCGACGCAGGAAAAAAGGCACTGCCTCAAATCACTTCTTTGCTGCAAGAGATAAGGCAAGGCTATACAAGATGAATTTTAAAAAATGAATGAATAAAATAAAAAAAAGCGTCCCAGAAGGACGCTTTTTTTCACACAATTAATACTTATGCAGTTACTTTAGCAACAACACCAGCACCAACTGTACGACCACCTTCACGGATCGCAAAACGTAGACCTGGGTCCATTGCGATTGGGTGGATCAATTCTACTGACATTTCTACGTTGTCACCAGGCATAACCATTTCAACGCCTTCTTTTAACTGGATTGCACCAGTTACGTCAGTTGTACGGAAATAGAACTGTGGACGGTAACCGTTAAGGAATGGAGTGTGACGACCACCTTCTTCTTTAGAAAGTACGTATACTTCTGCATCGAATTTAGTGTGCGGCTTGATTGTACCTGGCTTAGCCAATACTTGACCACGTTGAACGTCTTCACGTTTAGTACCACGTAGAAGAACACCACAGTTCTCGCCTGCACGACCTTCGTCAAGCAATTTACGGAACATTTCAACGCCAGTTACAGTTGTTTTAACTGTGTCTTTGATACCTACGATTTCAACTTCTTCGCCTACTTTCACGATACCTGATTCAACACGGCCAGTTACTACTGTACCACGACCAGAGATTGAGAATACATCTTCGATTGGCATCAAGAATGCTTTGTCGATTGCACGTTCTGGTTCTGGGATGTAAGAGTCAAGTGCTTCAACAAGAGCAAGAACTGAAGATTCGCCGTATTGACCAGCGTCACCGTTAAGTGCAGCCAAAGCTGAACCACGGATAACAGGAGTGTCATCACCAGGGAAGTCATAAGTAGAAAGAAGTTCACGAACTTCCATTTCAACCAGCTCAAGAAGCTCTTCGTCGTCTACAAGGTCACATTTGTTCAGGAACACAAGGATGTAAGGTACACCTACTTGGCGAGACAAAAGGATGTGTTCACGAGTTTGTGGCATAGGACCGTCAGTCGCAGCACATACAAGGATCGCACCGTCCATTTGAGCAGCACCAGTAATCATGTTTTTAACATAATCGGCGTGTCCTGGGCAGTCTACGTGAGCGTAGTGACGAGTTGGAGAATCGTATTCTACGTGTGAAGTATTAATTGTAATACCACGTGCTTTTTCTTCTGGTGCAGAGTCAATTGCTGCGTAATCTTTCGCTTCACCGCCGTAAGTTTTTGCACAGATAGTTGCAATTGCAGCAGTTAAAGTAGTTTTACCATGGTCGACGTGACCAATTGTGCCCACGTTTACGTGTGGTTTGTTACGTTCGAACTTAGCCTTAGCCATGAGATCTTCCTTATTAAAATACTTATGGAGGGTTAGCTCCATAAGTGATTTTGGTTTTTAACTATGAATTAGTTTGGGCTTATAGTAATCGAAAGATTACTCGTCGTCACCTTTTTTACCACCAGTTTGGAATTTAGAAATGATGCCTTCAGCCACGTTACGTGGAGTCTCAGCATATTTAGAGAATTCCATAGAGTAAGTCGCACGACCTTGAGACATAGAACGCATTTGAGTCGCGTAACCAAACATCTCAGCCAATGGAACTTCAGCACGGATTGCTTTAGTACCACCAGGTAAATCGTCCATACCCTGAACCATACCACGACGACGGTTTAAGTCACCCATGATATCGCCCATGTAGTCTTCTGGAGTTTCTACTTCTACTTTCATGATTGGTTCAAGAAGAACAGGATCTGCTTTCATGAAACCGTCACGGAAGGCATAAGAACCTGCCATTTTGAACGATAATTCGTCAGAGTCGACATCGTGGTAAGAACCGTCGAACAATGTAGCTTTAATGCCCACAACTGGGTAACCAGCCAAGACACCATTCTTCATACGTTCTTGAATACCTTTATCAACCGCACCGAAGAATTCTTTAGGTACTACACCACCTACAACTTCTTCAGCGAATTCGTATTCTTTACCAGCGTCAGTATCCATCGGCTCTAAACGTACATATACGTGACCGAATTTACCTTTACCACCAGTTTGACGTACGAACTTACCTTCTTGCTCAACAGTCTTCTTGATTGTTTCTCGGTAAGCTACCATTGGTTTACCAATGTTTGCTTCAACGTTGAATTCACGTTTCATACGGTCAACGATGATGTCAAGGTGAAGCTCACCCATACCAGCAATAATGGTTTGACCAGATTCTTCATCTGTGCGTACACGGAACGATGGATCTTCTTTTGCCAAACGGCCAAGAGCGATAGACATTTTCTCTTGGTCAGCTTTAGTCTTAGGCTCTACAGCTAAAGAAATTACTGGCTCAGGGAATTCCATACGTTCAAGAGTGATGATTGCTTTTTCATCACATAGTGTATCACCAGTAGTAACGTCTTTAAGACCTACACATGCAGCGATATCACCCGCGCGGATTTCATCAACGTCTTGACGTTCGTTAGCGTGCATTTGCACGATACGGCCGATACGTTCACGTTTAGATTTCACTGGGTTATATACCGGGTCGCCTTGTTTAAGCACACCAGAATACACACGTACGAATGTCAAGTTACCTACGAATTTGTCGTTCATGATTTTGAACGCAAGCGCAGAGAACGGAGCATCGTCAGACGCTTCACGAGTTGCTTTAGTCTCGTCTTTGTCGTCAAGGATACCTTCGATCGCTTTAACTTCAGTCGGAGATGGCAAGAATTCAATTACTGCGTCCAACATACGTTGAACACCTTTGTTTTTGAACGCTGTACCGCAAAGCATTGGTTGAATTTCACAAGCCAAAGTTTGAGTACGTAAACCAGCAACGATATCTTCTTTAGAAAGATCACCGTTCTCCAGGTATTTGTCCATCAACTCTTCAGATGCTTCAGCCGCAGCTTCAACCATGTTGGTACGCCATTCTTCGGCAGTATCAAGAAGGTCAGCAGGGATTTCACCGTACTCGAACTTCATACCTTGAGAAGCTTCATCCCAGATGATCGCTTTCATTTCGATCAAGTCAATTACGCCTTGGAAGTTTTCTTCAGCGCCAACAGGGATTACAACTGGTACAGGGTGTGCACCCAGACGAGTTTTCATTTGTTCAACAACACGGAAGAAGTTGGCACCAGTACGGTCCATCTTGTTCACGAATGCTAAACGAGGAACTTGGTATTTGTTCGCTTGACGCCATACAGTTTCAGACTGAGGTTGTACACCACCTACAGCACAGTAAACCATACATGCACCATCAAGAACACGCATAGAACGTTCAACTTCGATTGTGAAGTCAACGTGTCCCGGGGTATCAATTACGTTGATACGGTGTTCAGGGAACTGCTTAGACATACCTGACCAGAATGTAGTAGTCGCAGCTGAAGTGATGGTAATACCACGTTCCTGCTCTTGTTCCATCCAGTCCATTGTTGCTGCACCATCATGTACTTCACCAATTTTGTGAGATACACCTGTGTAGAACAAGATACGTTCTGTAGTTGTGGTTTTACCCGCATCAATGTGCGCAGAAATACCAATATTACGATAACGAGAAATTGGGGTTTGACGAGCCATGATTTCTTGCATTCCTAAATTTGTTGTTTAAAACAGGACGCTTTAAGCCGCTTGGCAGCTTAAAGCGATTCGATGACAAAGCAGTGAAAACTGGCTCATCACCCTCCTGAATAGGGGCTGTTTTAACCGCTTAGAAGCGATAGTGAGAGAAGGCTTTGTTGGCTTCAGCCATACGGTGCACATCTTCACGTTTTTTGACTGCAGCGCCTTTACCTTCAGATGCATCAAGCAACTCGCCAGCAAGACGTAAAGCCATAGTTTTTTCAGAACGCTTAGCAGCAGCATCTACCAACCAACGCATAGCTAGGGCAGTACGACGGGATGGGCGTACTTCCATAGGCACTTGATAAGTAGCACCACCAACACGGCGTGCTTTTACTTCGACCATAGGGCGAACTTTTTCAAGAGTAGTCTCGAAAAATTCTACTGGGTCTACTTTAGATTTTTCTTGAACGCGGTCTAAAGCACCGTAAACGATACTTTCAGCAATAGATTTTTTACCATCTTGCATTACGTGGTTCATGAATTTAGCGATTGTTTGGCTGCCGAACTTAGGATCCGGAAGGATTTCACGGGCAGCGACTACGCGACGTCTTGGCATTTTAATACACCTATAAATATGACACTTCAGGTTTATCCAGCATGAGTACAAAGTGTCATGTACATTCGCTGGCCTTACTACACGTCGCTTGAATTTCACAAATTTAAATGCAGAAATCAGACAAGCGAGACGATAAAGGATTGCGGTTCTACGTTCTTAAAAAGCTAATCTAAAAAGATTATTTCTTAGGACGTTTAGTACCGTATTTAGAACGAGACTGGTTACGATCTTTAACACCAGCGCAGTCTAAAGAACCACGAACGGTATGGTAACGTACACCTGGTAAGTCTTTAACACGACCACCACGGATAAGCACAACGCTGTGCTCTTGCAGGTTATGGCCTTCACCACCGATGTAGCTTGATACTTCAAAACCAGAAGTTAAGCGAACACGGCAAACTTTACGCATTGCTGAGTTAGGTTTTTTAGGTGTAGTTGTGTAAACACGTGTACAAACACCACGACGTTGTGGACAAGCCTTCAACGCAGGAACTTTTGATTTTTCAATCAAAGTCGTACGACCCTTACGGATCAACTGATTTGTTGTTGCCATTTGGCAATTCTCCCGTTAATAAAAAGCCTCAAAAAAATACCACTTTTTGAGGGCACACAATTGTAAGCGAAGATAGAAAAATGGTCAATATTCGAGGCCATGTCAAATATTGACCACTTCCTTATATATAGGTCAGTAGATGCGTTTTTTAAAGACTCTAGGCCAGGCTTTTACACCTTCTATTTTGTAACTTTTTTCTTGGTTGGTTTAGGTGCTTCATTTTGTTCAGGTTGGGAAGCGGCAAGCTGTTCACTGCCCGCGTCAATTTCTTGAACATCTGCCTGAGCATAGTCACCTATTTCCGGTTCATCTAGCGTGATGGCCGGTTTTTGCGGCTCAACCTGGGCATGCGGTTCGACCATGTGTTCAGCCAAATATTCTAATCCCTGTTCTACCCGCTCACTTTTACGCTCGTCATCCGCGATGGCATCCTCGGCTTTCTTTTTAATGGTCACTTTGGCAATAGGACCATGCCCTTCCACTGCAATGTCCTGATCCAGTTTAAGCTCGCCGGAATTCAGCTCGTCTTTAGTAAAGGGGTTTAGCAATCTTGGCGCTGCCTGTGCCAACAGCTCCAGGGATTTTTCATAAGCCGCAATAGGAGACAATTCCGCTCCTTGATGCTGCTGCAAATAGCTTCTGGCATGGGAAAAGATTTGCTGGGCTTTCTGATTGACATCTTCCACCAGTTTCCAACTATAGGCTGCACCTATACCTGCTCCGGCAACCGGCGTTAATTTACTGATCAAAGAAACTTTTGGAAGATGATTCAACCAGTTCCATTTCATTTCGCCATTTTCATTGACCAGCCATTTTTTTAGCGGCTCACTGTCATTGCTGGAACCCAGCATGTTTTGCAATTGTGCGGTGTCATTGGTTTGCAGCATATTGGACACGATTTTGAGTGCCATCAATACACTCTGCTTTTCAGCAATCTGCCCCAGGTCGATTTGTTTAAATACAAACTGGACAATATCCTGTTCGGTGTCTTTATTCAGTTCAAAGCCATAAGCACGCCCGACCTGATAAATCATGCGCAAGGACATCAGCAGCGACAAAGGCACGTCAATCGCCGAACCGACTACGCCTGTGGCACCCGTAACTGCACCCTGTATAGAAGCAAGCCATTTGTTTTGTTCTGCCAATGCCTGACTCAGCCGTTTGGAACGGTCGACATCTTGAGTCAGTTCCTGTAAATCTTTTGCTCCCGCCTGATCCAGCACAGTATCTACAGAACTCAGATTTGAAGTGAACTGATTTAAATGGTCAAAAAAATAGTCCGAAACCTTGTCTGAAAAATCTGGCGAAACAAAATTCGCCACACGATTGACCTTGCTGTACTGACGACCCAGCAATTGCCTTGAGACATTGGGTAAATACTCACGTATCACTTGTTGAGGATTATCATATTTTCTGGATTCAAATACGCTTTGAGAACGGGCACTTCCCTCAATGACATGGCCATTGCTCAAGCCTCCTGAGGCCTTGCCTGCATGCTCGGCAGCTGCATGACTCAGTACATTCATTCCTGTTGCACTGATCTTTTTAGCCACTCCCAAAGCATTCGAGAAGAATCCACCTGAATGTTTATTATTGGTATTTGCCATTCTTTTACCCTCATCTTCTATTCTTACAATTATTGATAAATACTAGGTGTAGTCTAAGTTTATCTCAATACGAATGTGTATCTTTTAGTTAATTATTCCGCGTAAACATTACAGATACATACTGCCGAAATAGGCATAATATTTGCCATAAGAATTCAAAAACCTTTCTGCTATCATGAATGCAACCGAAAGACATGAGTAATGCGCTGGATTAAGGTTTTTACTTTTCTTCCTGAATCAGCTGCCTTTACTCAAAATATCACCATATAAGGGATCTGTAGATGAAGCGTGTTGTAATCACTGGTATGGGTATCAACTCATGCATTGGTAATTCTTTAGAAGATGTCACTCATTCTTTACAAAACGGGATTTCTGGAACACGTTTTAACCCGACTTATGCAGAATTAAACTTTAAGAGCCATGTCAGTGCAGCTGCTGATCAAGATTTTGACCATATTGACCGCAAATTGAAACGCTTCATGGGCGTATGTGCCATGTATGCCTACAACTCGGCGCTTGCTGCAGTAGAACATGCAGGTTTAAGCGTTGAAGATTTGGCCGGCAACCCGCGTTACGGGATTTCTGGCGGCTCAGGTGGCGGTTCAACTGCTTCCGTGATTGAAATGAACGAATTATTGCACACCAAAGGTGCGCGTAAAGTCGGTCCTTTCTTTGTTCCACGTAACATGACCAACACCATTACCGCAAACGTAGGTGTGGCATTCAAATTACAGGGTGTGGCGCATACAATTACCAGCGCATGTGCAACTTCTGCCGATGCCATTGGTTATGCTTATAACCTGATTCAGTTGGGCAAACAGGATTTAATGCTTGCCGGTGGTGGTGAAGAAGATCACTGGTCTCAAAGCTTGCTGTTTGATGCCATGGGTGCACTTTGCTCTAAATACAATGACACACCAGAAACAGCGTCTCGCCCATATTCAGCTGACCGTGACGGTTTTGTGATTGCCGGTGGTGGCGGTTTTGTGGTGCTTGAGTCACTGGAACATGCACAAGCTCGCGGTGCGAAAATTTTAGCTGAAGTGGTGGGTTATGCTGCCAACTCTGATGGTGCAGACATGGTGGCTCCAAGCGGTGAAGGCGCAACACGCTGTATCCTGATGGCCCTTGAAGAAGCGAAACAGCATGGCGTGGACAAGATTGACTATGTGAACACGCATGGTACGTCAACGCCAGCAGGCGACGTGACTGAACTGAAAGCGATGGAACGCGCATTCGGTGAAGGTCAGGTTCCGCCTATCAGCTCAACCAAGTCTATGACCGGTCACAGCCTGGGTGCTGCGGGTGTGCATGAAGCCATTTACTCTGTCTTGATGATGCAAAACGACTTTATTGCACCAAACATCAACGTGACTGAACTGGATGAAGGTGCAAAACCGTTTGATATCGTACTTGAAAAACGTGACGCAAAATTGAATACTGTAATGAGTAACAGTTTTGGTTTTGGCGGTGTAAATGCCTGTCTTGTTTTCAAAAAATGGGAAGGCTAAGCTAAGAAGTGTTGATCATTCAGCCATGGATGATCAACTTCTGCCACACTGCCCTTAAAAGGGTGAATGGATGGATGCTCCTTCTGATGCTTTCTTGTGGGTAAAAGCATTACATATTATTGCAGTTGTTTGCTGGTTTGCGGCATTGTTCTACCTGCCACGTTTGTACGTTTATCATGCCATGAGTGAAGATGTGTTGAGTCACCAGCGTTTTGAAGTCATGGAACGTAAGCTGTACCGCGGCATCATGTGGCCCTCAATGGTTGCAACACTCATCACCGCGCACTTTCTGGTCGATTGGGGTGATGCAACGCGTCATTACCATGATGCACTGTGGTTTTACCTGAAAGTCGGACTGGTCGGATTATTGGTGATTTACCACTTTGTTTGTGGTTATTACCGTAAAAAACTGATCGGCAATGCGCATTACAAATCACACAAGTTCTGGCGCTTCTTTAATGAAATGCCAACGCTGATTTTATTTGCCGTAGTCATTCTAGTAGTGGTGAAACCCATCTTCTAAGCATCAAAAAAGCCCTCAATCGAGGGCTTTTTTACATCTGACAAAAACTTAGTTCAACATCTCCTGATTGCGTTTCATCAGCATCTCCTCATGACGTTTACGCATCCGCGGTTTATACAGGAGCTGATAGGTCACGGCCAAAATAATCAGCCAAAGCGGACTGATCATCAGGGCACGCAAGGTATCGGCTTCCAGACTTAAAATAATCAAAGTAAAGAATAAAAACACCAGTACCACATACGACATCCATATTCCGCCCGGCATTTTAAAAGTGGACTTGGCATGCAGCTCTGGACGCAGTCTACGGTAACGGATATAGCACACCATGATGATGCTCCAGATACTGATAAACAAAATCACGCACAGCGAGCTTGCTAAGGTAAAGGCTTCAACCGTATTCGGTACAAAGTATTGTAATGCTGCACCCGCCATAATAAAGGCACAAGAGAACAATAAACCTTTGGCAGGCACGGCACGCTTGGACAATTGCGCCAGGTTTTGCGGAGCCTGCCCTTCCCGCGCCAAGCCAAACAGCATGCGCGATGTTGAAAACACACCGCTGTTCATGGAGGACATGACCGATGACAGCACCACCAGGTTCATGATAATCGCTGCTGCACCAATGCCTGCATGCATGAACAGCGACACAAAGGGACTTTGATCCGCAGGAATCTGGTTCCACGGGGTCACCGACATCACAATGAACAGCGACAGCACATAAAACAGAATAATCCGGGTCGGAATGGCATTCACTGCCTTTGGCAAGTTCTTTTCAGGGTCTTGGGTTTCTGCCGCCATGGTTCCGATCAGTTCCACACCTACAAAAGCAAACAAGGCTATCTGGAACCCGGCCAGGAAACCGCTGCCACCTTGCGGGAACATGCCACCATGCGACCAGACATTGCTAAAGCTGGCCAGCGAGCCACCCGGTGCATGAAAATGGTTAAACACCATAAATCCGCCAATACCAATCAGCCCCAAAATGGCCAAAATCTTGATAAGTGCAAACCAGAATTCGATCTCGCCAAACAGACGTACGGCGAGCATATTAATGCCGAGCACCAGCAACACGCAGGCCACGCTGATCATGGCCTGTCCTGATGGGGTAAAGGCCATACCTTCAGGCAGCCAAAAGCCAAGATAGTTGATGATGGCAGCCAGGTCTGCAATACCGACCAGCACCCAGCCCAGCCAGTATGACCAGCCAATATAGTAGCCTGTACCCGGACCAATCAGGTCATGCGCCATGTCGATAAAGGATTTGTAGTGCAGGTTAGAGAGTAAAATTTCACCCAATGCGCGCATCAGGAAAAAGAACATGGTACCAATGATCATATAGATCAATAAAATTGAAGGGCCAGCCAGGGAGATGGTTTTGCCGGAGCCCATAAATAGGCCTGTCCCAATCGCGCCACCAATGGCAATCAGTTGCAGGTGACGGTTGGACAGTTTTCGTTGTAGTTCATGCGATGATGCCTGGGCATCGTCTGCTCGTGGTGTAGTGGTCATAACTGAACATCCTTTTAACATACGATTGCGTGTAAACCATGTGCTTTACATTGCCAGTCATCCCAACCAGCGACATTTACACGCCAGGCAGCACATCGGTCGCAACCGCTTTGCTGCCCTGCGGGAGATTTTTAGGTCAAGGCTGTGCCGCCGTTACAGCAATTTCAATCAGCCAGTCCGGATTGACCAGTTCTGCCTGAATGGTGGCACGCGAAGGTGGAGTACAACCTTTCATCCAGTCAATCCAAATGGCATTGACGGTTGAAAAGTCAGCGAGATTTTTTATATAAAGCTGTGCGGACAGCAGTCGGGATTTATCGGTTCCGGCCAAAGCCAGCAGTTCATCAATGGTGGCCAAAATTTCACGGGTCTGACCTGCGACATCATTCCCGGTGTTTTTCGGTACCTGTCCGGAAAGATAAACCACCTGATTAAACACCGTCACGGCGCTCATGACGGCGTTGCTATTAAACTTTTCAATATCGCTATGGGACATCTACATTTCCTTGTATCAATGACTTGAATGAATAATCTGATTTTTTAAAACTTAATCTTGAATAAAATTGACGCGTGCAGTGACTGCACACATCAGCTCATAGCCAATGGTGCCTGAACCTGCCGCCACTTCATCAATACTGAGCACAGTGCCGTGTTTCGATGTACCCCACAGCACCACTTCACTGCCGACTTGGGCACTTGGGAGATGAGATAAATCGACCGCCAGCATGTCCATGCTGATACGACCGACCAAACTGCTGCGTTGACCATCGACTAAAATAGGCGTACCTGTTGCGGTAATACGCTGATAACCATCGGCATAACCGCAAGCCACAATACCAATATGCATCTCGCGTTCAGCAACAAATCTGGAGCCATAACCGACACTATCCCCCGCTTTGAGCCTTTGAACCGCAATAATTTCACTACGCAGGCTCATCGCAGGTTGCAGGTTCCAGTCTTGAATAGAATGGCTTGGATAATCTGGAGAACTGCCGTAAAGCATGATGCCGCTACGGATTACATCCGACTGCAACTGCGGATGGCGTAAGATGGCTGCACTGTTGCTGACTGAACGCGCACCCGGTAAATCATGGGTGATTGCCTCAAACAACTGGCATTGATGCTCAATGCCGTCACGGCCTAAGCGTTCACCATCGGCATCCGAAAAGTGCATCATATGGGTCAAACGTTGAACTTGAGGCAAGTTTGAAAGCTGCTGCCACACTTGACGATACTGTTCAGGGCGGAAACCTAAACGGTTCATGCCGCTATTCATTTTCAGGTAAACATCAAACTGGGCGGGTCTGGGGAATCGGGCTAACCACTCAATCTGATATTGGCTATGAATGGTGAAACTCAAATTCAGCTCATCACAGTCAAACAGGTCTTGCTCGGAAAAGATGCCTTCCAGCAACAAGACGGGACCTTTCCAGCCCAGGGCACGAATGCGTTTCGCCTCTGCCAAATCGAGCAGTGCAAAACCATCGGCAGATTTGAAAGCTTGATAGACGCGCTCAATGCCATGACCATAGGCATTGGCTTTGACCACCGCAAAGACCTGGCTATTCGGCATTTTTTGACGTGCAATAGAGAGATTGTGCTGCAGTGACTGATGATGAATCACTGCAGTAATCGGACGAGGCATGTTGTTCTTCCTTGAATCAATCTGACCTAAAACAGATTAGGCTGCTGAAGGGTAACGTTGGATCGATAGACCTTCGGTACTGATGTCCGGTTGATGGTTCATGACCAGGTCACTGATGAGCTTGCCTGAGCCGCAGGCCATGGTCCATCCTAGCGTGCCGTGACCGGTGTTAAGGAACAGGTTTTTAAAACGGGTTGCACCAATAATCGGAGTGGAGTCCGGTGTCATTGGACGCAAGCCGGTCCAGAAGGTCGCTTCTGCCAGGTTTCCACCCGGGAACAAATCCTTGGTGACCATTTCCAGCGTGGCACGGCGGTCCTGGTTCAGGCCATGGTTAAATCCACTCAGTTCAGCCATGCCACCCACCCGGATACGCTTATCAAAACGGGTAATGGCAATCTTGTAAGTCTCATCCAGCACCGTAGACTGCGGTGCAAATGCAGGATCAACAATTGGAATGGTGAGTGAATAGCCTTTCACTGGATAAACCGGCAGGTTCAGATGCAATGGTTTTAAAAAGTCACGTGAATAACTGCCAAACGCCAGCACATAACGGTCTGCAGTAAGGACTTGTCCATTTACCACCACGCCCTTGATGTCATCACCTTCAAGCACCAGTTTTTCAACGTTTTGATTGAACTTAAACTCTACACCTAGCTCTTTGGCCAAGTTTGCAAGCGCATTGGTAAACAGGTAGCAGTCGCCAGTTTCATCATTCGGTAAATGCAGGCCACCGACCAGCTTATCTTTGGCAAATTCCAAAGCAGGTTCCACTTTGGCCAGATCATCTTTGAGCAAAAGTTCATGATCCACGCCACATTCTTTTAGCACCTGAATGTCACGTTGCACCATGTCCAGTTGCGCTTCATTACGAAAAACTTGCAAGGTGCCTTTAGAACGGTTTTCATAGTGAATGCCGGTTTCTTTACGCAGCTCTCTGAGACAGTCACGGCTATACTCTGCCACCCGGGTCATGCGCTCTTTATTAATAGCATAGCTGTGCGGATTGCAGTTCTTGAGCATCTGCGCCATCCACTGTAATTGCCACATGCTGCCATCCATATTGATGGCAAGCGGTGCATGATGCTGAAACATCCACTTGACTGCTTTAAATGGAATACCTGGAGCTGCCCACGGCGTTGAATAACCCGGCGAAACCTGACCTGCATTGGCAAAACTGGTTTCTTCAGCAGGACCAGACTGACGGTCCAAGACAGTAACGGTTGCTCCCTGTTGTGCGAGGTAATACGCACTGGCAACCCCGATGACACCACTACCCAAGACAATTACACGCATTGCTTATCCCTAACGCATACTAGTTTATTTCACTAGTATATTTTTTGATTGATAGTTTTTTTCACTGTTTTAAGCACTATAATCTAGGTAATTTGATAGTTTTGTCGCGAAAAAATTCTAAAAAAAGGAAAATCATAATGCGCAAATTAGACCGTATAGATCAGCAGATTCTGGATATTTTGCAGCGCGATGGACGGATTGCGATTAGTGAATTGGCATCTCGGGTCAACCTGTCTACCACCCCCTGTTCGGAGCGGGTCAAACGTCTGGAACGCGATGGCATCATCATGGGCTATTATGCGCGGCTGAATCCGCAACTGGTCGATCGCAACCTGTTGGTGTTTTTAGAAATCAAACTGTCGGCAAAATCGGGCGATGTGTTCGATCAGGTGGCACGTGATTTGGTGGAAATTCCTGAAGTTCTGGAATGTCACCTGATTTCAGGCGAATTTGATTATCTGGTGAAAGCGCGCTTAAAGGAAATGAGTGCCTATCGACGTCTGCTCGGCGACTTACTTAAAAAACTTCCCTCCTCCGCTTCCTCACACAGTTACATTGTCATGGAAGAAGTGAAGGAAAGTTTTTATCTGGATCTGCGTTAATAGTCCCCAAAGCTTGATTCAGGGTAAATACCGAGGAAGTTGCGTACTCATGTTGAGTTAAACAAATTGAAGTAATTCAGCAAAGGTTTTAATCCGCGCTTTAGGTGCAGCTGCTGTCAACTCTTGATCAGAGCCATAACCATACTCGACTGCGATGGTGTCTATCCCATTGCTGCGGGCACCAAAAATATCGTGCTCACGGTCACCCACCATCACACATTCAGCTGGGTTTAAATTTTCCTTTTCAAGGATATAGGCAATCAACTCGCCCTTGTTGGTACGCTCACCATTCAGCTCACTGCCATAGGCATAATTAAAATATTGCAGCAGATCAAAATGTTCTAAAATCTGCTTGGCATAGATTTGAGGTTTTGCCGTAGCCAAATACAAACGGAAGCCCTTTTGCTGCAAGGTTTGCAAAGTTGCAGCCACATCTTCAAAAACATGATTTTCATATAAGCCGGTCACAGCAAAGCGTTCCCGATAGCCCATCAAGGCCTGTTCAGCCAGAACATCATCCACCGGCACATTTAAAATTTTCGCCAAAGAGGCCTGCAAAGGTGGACCAATAATCCAGTCGATGTTGACCTCATCGGCAATTGGATGGCCCACTTTAGCCAGACCATAGCGTGCCGAAGTGGTAATCCCCACTTTGGGATCAGTTAATGTTCCGTCTAAATCAATCAAAATATTCTTAATCACCAACCGACCCTTCAACTTAAATTTTTACTTCACAAATACTATCGAGACTTGGCTCAAAGTTGCCTATACTAACGCAAATTTTGTGATTTAAGGACATCATTGTGCGCCCTACTGTACTTTGCTTTTCTGGTTTAGACCCATCGGGTGGTGCTGGCTTGCAGGCAGATATTGAAGCGATTGGCCAAAGTGGTGCACATGCAGCAATTGCCTGTACTGCGCTGACCATTCAAAACTCGCAGCAGGTGTTTGGTTTTGAAGCGACCTCCAAAGAATTATTGCTGGCCCAAGCGCATGCCGTGGTCAGTGATTTACCGATTAAATGTGTGAAATCCGGTATGTTAGGCACCACAGACAATATTGCCGCTTTGGCTGAATTTTTACGTGAACATCCTGAATATTTATATGTGCTCGATCCAGTTCTGGTGGCCAATAGCGGCGGTTCACTGGGCGATCAAGCCACACTGGTGAAAGCATTTGTGGAGCTGATTCCGTTGGCTACTGTGCTGACCCCGAACACCGTTGAACTCCGAGCCTTAACTGGCGTGGAAGATATCGACCAGGCTGTAGCAAAACTTTTTGCCATGGGTGCCAAAGCCGTTTTAGTGAAAGGTGGACACGAGGATACCCCTGACTATATCCGCAATGTGCTATACGTAGAGGGTGAACTGGTGTCTGAAACCCGGTGTCCTCGCCTTGAAGGTCAATATCACGGTTCAGGCTGTTCGCTGGCCAGCTTTATTGCCGGCCGTTTAGCACAAGGTGATGACTTAAAACAGGCGGTCAACCATGCCGAAACCTGGCTGTTTGGCGTGCTGAAAAAAGCGGAATCCCCGGTGCCGAATGGTCAGAAAATTCCGAAACGGTTTTAAAAATCCATCTGCTGCATAATCATCTGCATACGAACCTGCATAAAACCCTGATGATCAGTCCGCTATTCGGGTTTGATCTTGGTTTTTTTACTTTTTATATTCAAAAAATAAAGCATGTATACATACATGCTTTAATTAAACATTGACCTGATTTAAACAATCAGAATTAAGCAATCAGGTCTTTAATGGTGGTACTCGAACCATTATTTTTCACCGATTCAATCCCTTTCTCACGTGACTGCTCGCTTGAGTAAAATTGGCTGGTGCCAATAACTTGATAATTTGCTGCTTTTAAATTGAAATAGGGTTTGCCATTTTTTGCTTCCAGACGCTCATAACGACCATCTTTAGGGCTATTTTTCTGCACTGATTCAATGCCATTTTGTGCAGAAGCTTTGGTCTTGTACAATTCGCTGGTCAGAATCACTTCCCCATTGCCCGCTTTCAAAACAAAGCGATATTGCCCATCGCTCGCCTGACTGACTTCATACCATCCTGCCATATAAAATACCCCTTGTTATTGTAAGAGTTATAAAAGAATAGAATTTATATTGTTTAAATAATATGCTACTTGTATTAAATATAAATGACTTTTTATTTCAAAGAAAGCACATTTTATGATTACTATTTCAGTCTATATTTGAATGGTTTATCGTCTTAAATCAACACTGCGCTATTGTGATCCAGACAGTGTTTATAGCCATCGTTCCATGAACTGCAGGCAAGAGAGTAGACTTCTTTCATAATTATTCACACCCTTTTTATTTTTTTCCCATCGGGAGAAATAAAGGAAATTTATGAAAGAGGTCTGCTAATTTACCGGTCTATTCTCTCCCCAGCTTTTGATTAACACCCTGCCCAGCCTTAAAAATTTTTTTTAGTGTAGGTGGCTTTCTGCATTTCCAGTATTTCCACACAAATCTGTACACTGACCTGGCTTTGTGCAGGAATGTGCTGTTCAAGTGTGCGCAGGATCACTTGGGCAATTTGCTGTTGTAACTCCAGGCTACGTCCGGTCAATAAAGAAACTTTGGCATGCACATAGGCTTGTGAAACATCTCCCAAACCAATGACATAATCATGCTGGCAAATGGCACGGCTTTTAAGATCATTCGCAGCACCGACATAAGCGCCCTCAACCAGGGCCTGGTTTAAGGCAAGCAAGAGCGGTTTGGGTTGAAAGTTTTCTACATTGTCGGAATATTCAAGATGGATATGCGGCATAACAAGAACTCTTTAACATGAATGACTAGGGTTATAGCATGCTGGTGCTTTAATCATAAAATGGCTCTGTCAATGTTTAAGCCACAATGCTTCTGATAAAAACCAATAATACGATAATTCATGCAGTCACGACTTCATAAAAAAAGCTCCGGCATATCGCCAGAGCTTTTTGGGTTTTAATGTCGTGAATTAAGCTTTTTTCACAAATTCAGATTTTAATTTCATGGCACCAAAACCATCCACTTTACAGTCCAGATCATGACCATCGCTTGAGTCCGGTAATAAACGAATGTTCTTCGCCTTGGTTCCCACTTTAATTACCGATGAAGAACCTTTGATTTTCAAATCTTTAATCAGGGTAACCGTATCGCCATCAGCAAGCACATTGCCATTTGCATCTTTAATAATTGTAGCCTGCTCAGTACTGCTTTCACCTTCTTTCCATTCATGAGCGCATTCTGGGCAAATCAGCAAATCGCCATCTTCATAAGCATATTCTGAGTTACATTTGGGGCAATTTGGCAAAGACATAAAAAACCTCAAAAATCTTATTATAACATTTTATAAAGCAATCTTTTGCTAAAACCTTATTTATATTATGGAATAAACATGCTCAGCAGATGCTTTCAGCTTTCTTCCAAAACCTGTTTAAGTACAATCACATGATTATGGTTTTCACTTTTAGCCGCGGTGATGAGGCTGACTTTTTCTTGTCTGGCCATCTCTCTGATTTGCTGCAACACCTCTGTTTGTGAGCGCAGTTCAGCCCTGTAACGTTGCTGGAATTCGTCCCAATGCTGGGAGTCATGCGCATACCATTTTCGCAGCTCAGTTGATGGCGTGATTTCTTTAGCCCACCAATCAATTTTGGCATCTGCCTTTGTAATGCCCCTGGGCCACAGCCGGTCAACCAGAATCCGTTTGCCGTCTGAAGCCAGAACTTCTGCATAAGCACGTTTAATTTGAATGTCCATCGCACAGCAGCTATTGATCTGGAATTTCAGGAGTAACCAGTAAAGTGAGCAGTTGCAACGATTCCTGCCATCCCAAATAACAGACTTCCACTGGAATAACTTCAGGAATGCCTGATTGGGTAATATGCACTTCGGTTCCCACGGACACTGCTTTGAATTGAATGATCACTTCAATGTTTCCGGGCAAATTGGGATCATCGAACTGGTCGCTATAGCGCAACAATTGGTTGGGAATGATTTCATGATAGGTGCCACCAAAGGAAT
Source organism: Acinetobacter sp. G11 (assembly GCF_049808495.1). Classification (NCBI taxonomy): domain Bacteria; kingdom Pseudomonadati; phylum Pseudomonadota; class Gammaproteobacteria; order Moraxellales; family Moraxellaceae; genus Acinetobacter; species Acinetobacter sp. G11. Next base: position 72,608 of record NZ_JBNCAT010000001.1, on the reverse strand, counting down.
GGCTAGAACCGGTAGAGAAATTGCTAAACGACATTTTATAGGTCCCACCGACTTTGGCATCCAGATGATAAACCTTAGCGGTAAAACCATGGGGTGCCATCCACTTGACCAGAGCATCCGGATCAATAAATGCCTTAAACACCCGTTCTGGTGGTGCGGTAAATACGCGATGCAGTTTCACTGTATTGCTTTCAGTCATTTGCGAACCTCGTCTTATTATTATTTTTAAAATGCAAGTTGATTGCGGTTATTCTCTGATGCTGCAGGGCTTTGGTCCGATATGAAGCAGGGTTTTCAATTCCTTGTTCATAAAAGATTTATCAATATCCCAAAACATTATAGGTCCAGAATAGCGGCATTCAAGCCGATTTTTTTTATTTAAATATCAAATCCAGTTTTAAATATCTAGTCTGGCATGTCATCAATATGATTGGGTTCTGTGCGCGGCTGAGTATTCATATAGTGCCGAAAACAGCATGAACGCTCATACACCTGCATGCGTACCCGCATGATGGAACCTAAAGGCTGGTGTTCTTTTACCCCATGCCACGGATTGAAAGACAGCACGTCATCTGAATAGACCCGACGTGCCGGACTAAAGGTCTGCTGTTTTGGAAAATGTAAAGTCCCGATGACCTGATGCGGTGATTCATCTTCATCCCACAACACGGCGGCATCTTCAACAGGCATACGGTCCAGGTTGGTACATAGCTGAGCGCGAATGACATAATCAGCCGTATTACGCTTAAAAAAATCCTGGACCAGATCACGTATGCCGGAATCTTCCTGAATTTGCATGGGTATGCCAGTCAGCTGTTTTACCGACTCAGATTCAGGTGCCACACTGATTTTGGCAATATAGTTGCCATAACGTAATGCTGCCATGCTGTGATAGGTTTCCCCGAGTATATGATGCTGGCTACGTGCCAGTCCCTTGATCGTCGCAGATCCCGGAAAGCCCGCACGACTGACCAGATGATCGACCCCACGCATGACACCGCGTAAACCACGCATGACCAGTTCAGGTACCCTTTCCACTTCAGTCATAAAAGGCAGCATTTGCATATATTTGCGTACCGTTCCAAAAACTAGTACCGGCATATTGACCATCAGAAAATCCTGATTTTTTCCCTCACTGGAATCTTCCGGCAATAAGCGCTCGCCCGGCACATTTAAAATTTTAAGGGCAAAACCATGCGGCACCGGTGTCTTATCGCTACGCAAATCCCCGGGAGCAGCAGACAGACGGACCATGACATCATAATAGCCCGGATGGGCAAAAATTCCCTGCGCCAAGTGATCGGGCAGGTTTTCAGGAATGGTTAAAATACCTTTTAAGAAACCGTGGGATTTAGCATGCGCATCGCGAACTGCATGACGATGCTTGTCAAAAACCTCAGTATTCCTTTGGGTCATATAATCTACAATATACTGAATATCTTCTTCTTCATTTTCCTGTTTTTGTTCGACTTCTGGACCATAGGCCACATAATTATTCACTGCCATGCCGTGCTCCTTTCATGCCTTGAATAGAAATAAACTGTTTTGAAATTTATGTATTAATCTAGCAAGGAGTTTGCTTTACAAAGGAAGTGCTTGGTATACACATTGAAGGTATTTGGTAAATAAAACAGAAAGAGGAAATTAAACTAGCGTGACTAAAAAGCATCAATCCATTACATATTTTTTATTTTAAAATCAAATATTCAAATAAATAAATCCACAAGGTTTAAAATCAATAGAAAGGAATAGAGTGCGAAAGTGGCTTGAACAGGTTCTTCTGAGTTTCAGCAGATGGGGTATGATTCTAATAAAATCTTGATATGAAAATGGCCCTAAGCATCTAAATGTTTAAGGCCTTTTTAACAGGTTCGATCCGATTAACAGTACTGGCTCAAACCTGGATCATCCCCCAGCCATTAAAATTTTTTAGGAATAGGGATTAACTTTTGACTTCATTTTCCCAGTCTTCATCTTCATAGACATAAGCCATACAGCCCCAGCCATCATATTCGCCGCCATATTGCGTCGCGATTTTAGTGAACCATTCTTCCAGATCGACGATGTCTGAATATTCAGGTTCCATATACACATAAATGGTGATAATCCACTCGACCGTGTCGGCTTCTTCATCTTCAAACAGGCTAATTTTTTGTTCTTCTTTGAGCAGATAAAGTGCACATTTTTGTGCCTGTTCTTCAGTCTGAAAAGCTATGGAAAATTCAATTTCATGCGCTTCAGTCAGATCGTCGCCATCTTCGGCCATTTGCCAAAGTACATTACCATTTTCATCATCGGGGAATTGGTCAAAATCGCGTGTCATGGAGTGTTTCCTTATTGTAATTAGATATCAGCTATATCATGCCATACAGATTAGCTCAAGTTTGTTTCAGTTTAGCCATTTCACTGTTTAGCTTAACTACAACACTTGTGCTGATAAGTCCCCTTTGTCCTGCCATTTTATTTTCCACAGATCGCTGGTCTTAGCCTTCCACCATCTGCTGCTGCAATTCACCTGGCTCATTCGGTTGCTGTGCCTTGAAGGCTGAAACCAGGGCTGCAAGCTTAAACTCTTCCAGACGTAACTTTAAAAATGATTCATGAATTCGGGCATGGCTGAATGCTGCTCCATAATGATTGATCAGGATAAAATCATCTTGCAACGCCTGAATAAACAGCCCCACCGTGTCATGCTCTAATTGAGATAAATACAGGTCAGCCTTGCTGTTAAACACATGCGTAACCAGAGCGATGGCAGAAAGTCTGCGATTTTCCTCGACATACTCACATTGACCCACCTTGTTTGCTGCAATGGCATTTTTTATTTTTCGGCGGACTTCTGTTAACTGCTGCGCGGCATGAATATCCTCATAGCCTTCAATCAATTGATCCAAAAGGATTTGTGCAGGATACACATATTGAAGGCCATAACCCTGAATCTTGTTTTCCAGTGCTTTTGAAATTGTGGCCAATTTTTCTTGTTCTACTGCCTGATGATAAAAAGCCCCTAATCGTTCTCTGGCCTGGGCTTCCAGGTTAAGCCGGCTATTTTTTTCCAGTTTTTCCAGATAATGTCGAGTGTTTTCAATCTCTGCCTTCATTTTTTCCAGCAGAAACTCTGCTTCAGTTTTAGTGGCTTCGACAAAGCTCTCGACCTGGTTTTTTCGCTCTGCAACGTAATGCTCAGTATCCAAAACGTCTTGATACTGACTCAACTTTTCAACCCGGTTTTTTAGATTGCCGATCTCGATACGACAGGTATTTAATTGATGGTGCAGCGCATCGTTTTGCTGTTCATGCTCTGCCAGATTATTTCGCGTGCGATCCAGATTTACCTGCAAAGATTCCAGAGTGCGCTGTTTTTTTCTTATTTTTATGATTGCCCGATAAAGCAATCCCACCAAAATGAAGGTGGTCAGGATATATAGATAAAGCATTATTATTATCTCAAAATTATTATTTCGAAGAAAGGTGACACATTATTTATTAGTAATATGTTTTTCAATCATTAGAAAAAGGGATATTGTGTGCGATTGGTCGCATTTTTTTATTATTCTTAGATTTTCATCATCATAAATCAGTTGGCCGACAAGAAGAAGTCAACCCTCATAGCATATATGTAACTTATTATTAAAATTATGGGCCTTTGAATAAGTAAAATTACAAGATATTGATTAAAAAGGAATTTTCACCTTAATTTCAACATCTGCTCCGCTTAAAGGCTGTTTAAAAGCCAGATAGCTGGCATGTAAGGCCATACGTTTTAATGGACTCTGGTAGGGCTCTGGATGATAGAGCTTGTCGCCGGTAATCGGATGGCCGATATACTGCATATGCACCCGCAACTGATGAGAGCGTCCGGTAATCGGGGTCAGCAGTACCCGGCTAATGTCTTCCGCTTCAGAATATTCCAAGGCCTGATACAGCGTTCTGGCGGGTTTTCCCAAGTCAAAATGCACGATTTGACGCGGCCGGTTTTCCCAGTCGGTAATTAATGGCACCTCGACACTCCCCTCGGCTTCGAGCTTGCCTTGAACCAGCGCAATATAGTTTTTTTTGACCGTACGTGCCTGAAACATTTTACTGACCGCCACTTCTGCTTCACGGTGTTTGGCAAACATCAAAATACCGGAAGTTGCCATATCTAAACGGTGGGTAATTTTAGCGTTGGGATAGCGTTCCAATACCCGAAAATAAGCACTGTCATGATGTTCAGGCAAACGTCCCGGAACGGACAACAGCCCTGCCGGTTTTTCAATCACCACCAGGTCTTCATCTTCATAGACGATGGCAAGCGGTTCCTGAGGCGGCATATACACGAAGTTATCGTTGATGGGCATAGCATTACGGCACGTGGGAGAATGCGCGCAAAATAACAATCTCTGCCAGAGCTGTCAATGCTGGACCATCCCGCCAAAATTATGCCTGCTTCGATTTTTCCAGCGTGGTTTTATAGCTGTCTTTCAGGGTGTCGAACTGACCATCTAGAAAATGGTTGAGGTAGGCTCTGGCCTGCCCCAGACTGAGCTGTTTAAAAGCCACATAATCCTTGTTTTTTAAAGTGATTAAACCAAACAGGTTCTTTTGTGGAGTAACAATTTCAATATCGCTGTCCAGCTTGAATGCCAGCTGATCGGAGGCCGAATAGGCATTTAAACTGAGGCGCAGGCATTGCTGGGTAGCGGTATCGGTTACGGTAAAACTGGTAATGGCCCCATTCATTTCCAGTTGTGAAACCAGTTGGCGGCGCCAGTTGATTGCATCGAATTGGCTCAATATTTCTGTACTTTCAAATAATCCTAAAGCTTCTGCATCCTGCTCACTCAAGTGCTGTGGATGACGAATTTCCAATTCGTATTTTTTCATTGTTATTGGCTCATGTTGAAATGATCGAATACCATTCTAGCAAGCGTTTTTTCAGCCGACTATTTTGTTTTTTTATGGAAAATTACTTTATATCAAGTGATCAGTATATTTTTGATGATGCAATGCACATTCAGGAGGATAAAATTTGATGCAGGTTAAATAAATGAAAAGAAAAAGAATTGTTATTTTTTATTGTTTATAAAAATTTTGAGGGTGTCAGGGAAAACATCTGTGGTTTACTTCAACCATTATAACTTTGTAAGTTATAACCCTATGCCTATAAATTGGTAATCTATAGCGTCCTAAGCCGAATCGAGACCTTGTGGGTAAGTACTGCACTCACGTTGTACGCAACTGGCAGCAATCTGCTCTTTTCGATCCCTTCACACCCTTGAGATATAGAATAGCCAAAGACAGGCGGGATTAATTTCCTAAGATTTTTAATTTCCCATTAATTTTGATAATTTTTTTCTTTAAATAAAGAGTTAAAAGAATTTTTTATCATCCACATTAAAATAAAGGTTTTTTATTGCGGAAAAAGCAGGATTATTGGAATTTATCCATAAATCAAAGCACATTTTTCTTGTGCCTTGTTATCCCATTCAATCAGCCAGATAATAATCAACAGTGGACACCACACGGACTTTCTTTAAATATGGGGTATTGCTGTCGCGATCCTCAATGCTGAACAATCCCTGATTGGCTGCCTTGATTTTGCCTAGACGGCTTTTGGAATCTGCGGCAAATTTTTCTGCCACACTGCGGGCGTTTTGGGTCGCCTGCTCAATCATGGCCGGCTTGATGTCATTTAACTTGGTAAATAAATATTCGGTTCGTTGACCTGAATCATCGCCACCAAAGGCAATGCCCTTTTTACCCAAAGCCACCAGACGGCTTTGTGCCGCCCGCACTGCATCTATTTTATGGGTATAAACGGTTATGGTCTGATGCGCGGTATAACGGAGCGCGACATTGGCATCGCCGCCGTATTGCTGGGCATATTTATCGGTCGTGACAGGAGCTGCCGTAGTAATTTCCTGAGCGCTAAAACCTTCGGTTTTTAAAAACGCCTGAATTTGTTGGGTTTGTATTTCCATAGTGTCATACAGCTGGGTCAGGTCCTGACTGGCCGAGCTAAAACGGATCGGCCATACTGCGACATCGGCTTTCACCTCTCGTTCAGATAGACCTTTGACCGAGACTATACGTTCATACTGCTTGATTTTGACTGCACTACTGCCCAGAATCCATCCCGCAAGAATCATCCCCAGACAAATGAAAGCACCTAAAACCAGTGCGGACTTGAATTGATTCATGCTCCCGAATTCCTCTTTTGCTTATTTTTTATAGCAGCGGTTCTGTTTTTATCAGCTCCGAAACCACTGTTTACAGACGATCTATCTATATCGACCTTTCTATATCAACCTTTCTATATCAACCTTTCTATATCAACCTTTCTATATCAACCTTTCTATATCAACCGTTTCAATCCTCCAATCCGGCCTAGGAATTTCGGATCAGATATAAGGCCAGAAATGGCACCAGATTAAGCAATAGAATGCCAATTTTATATACGGCCATACCCCCATAATGAATGGCATCGAAGGTGTGATCGGAAAGCTGGAACCATTTGCCATGCACCTGTTTCATCCAGTTACGGGCAAAAATAAACACCAAAAACCAGATCATTAAGATGATGTAATTTATAAGTAATGAACACAGTAAAAAACGGCTCCAAAAATCATCATTTATCATTTTTATGACCTGACCGGATGCTTGCTTATATATTCTAAATTAGCAGATTTTATGAAGGAAAATGAACAACTGATTTGTATCCGCTTTTTTGCAGTTAAATTTAAAACCATGTATTTGTTTTTAATAATTTTTATAATGTTTTTTTAATACTTGTCTTGGCTGGAGAATTTTTTAGGGGGTCAGGGAAAACATACTGTTTTACTTCAACCATTATAACTTTGTAAGTTATAACCTTATGCCTATAAATTGATAATCTATAGCGTCCTAAGCCGAATCGAGACCTTGTGGGTAAGTACTGCACTCACGTTGTACGCAACTGGCAGCAATCTACTCTTTTCGATCCCTTCACACCCTTGAGATACAGAATAACCAAAGAAATGCGGGATTAATTTCCTAAGATTTTGCATTTTTAATTATTTTTGGAATATTTTCCCGCTTTATTCAAATCTATAAAAAAATTTCCCAAATTGATGCAAAATACCGATTTTTATTGCGCCAAACTGACATGAACCGGAATATTTTCTCCATCTTCATGAACTGGAGTACTAAAACTTACCTTTCAGCTCCCTAGCCGCTATTTCTTCTTGGTCATTTCCGCCAGCAAATCCAGTTGAATTTCCTGAATTTTAGCCAAGCGATCCCACTGATGCATTAAAAGATGATCGAGTTTTTCATGTAAATGCCGAATCTCCAGTTCAGCTTTCAAGTTGACCTGATAATCATTTTGCGAACGCAAACGGTCTTTGGCTTCCTGCCGGTTTTGGCTCATCATGATTACGGGTGCCTGAATGGCGGCCAAACAGGACAGCATTAAATTTAATAAAATAAAGGGGTATGGATCTGCTGGATGTTTCACCATGATCACGGTATTGACCAAAATCCACAGCGCCAAGAAAATGGCAAAGCAGATCAAAAAGGTCCAGCTACCGCCGAAACTTGCAATTTTATCGGCCAGTTTTTCTCCAAAAGTCCAATTCTGATCGAGCTTGTTCTCTATATTTTTGCTGATCAGCTCATGCTGTTGCATACTGTTCAACACTTCATATTCCAGATCGGTGACTTCACCTTGTTCAGATTTTAATATGGACTGTACATACTGCATGCGGTATTTGGTTAAATCGACCTGGCAGATAAAGTCGCCAGGTGACCACTGTGGAAAATCCTTTGAAATTTCCTCGGTAATGACTTTTCGAATTGTTCCAATCGGGATAAGGTTTTTTTTAGGAAAGCTTTTCTTGCAGACCATGCATGTTTGACATTCTGTTTTTCCGTTCATACCCCATACCTTCTGTTTTATCTCTATGCAATATGCCATGATGTGATGATGATTTCCGAGTCTAATCAACGCTTATTGGTTTACATTTTGCCAGGGAAAGCTTGGTTTTAGATTAATTCAGTTCCATATTTTTAAATTAATTTTAAAGCAAACATCCAGCAATTTTTAAGATGCATGTGCCACGCCCTATATACCTATAGCCGTTAAACCGTTATTCCGTTTATGGATGAATAAACAAAAATTTAAAGCAAAGACCAGCTTAAAATTCCCCTGCCATTTACCGTACATAGAGCTGTTTCACATGGTGATTGATATAGGCATTTAGGCCATCGCCATACTGCGCCAGCTGTTTCATGTTTTCAATATGCTGATAGCCGGCACTGGCATAGCTATAGGTATAAATTTTTGAATTTTTCTTAAATTGAACACGAATAAACTCATTGCCAATTTCATAGTTGGCCACACCAGAGTCGTGGTTCAGATCAAGATAATGTTGCAATTAAGCCGCCCTAAACACAGTAAATATAAAGTTTAAGATGAGGGTGTGTTGAGCATTTTTCAAACAATTCCCAATAATCAGTCCGTAGTTGAATGAGGAGCGATTTTTATTCGTTATTTATTCCTATCTATTTATATTTATTCAAAAAACTGACTTATGATTGAAACATTTTAGGGTTTCGCAGCGAAATTAATCATCAGCCCAATAAAAAAACTCCGCCAATCGGGCAGAGTTTTTCGGTTTCAGCTTTGAATTATTTTGTACAGCACTTACTACAACCTTCCACTTTTTCTGTTGGCCAGTTCATTCTTGCGCGTTTATAGGCAAGTTCATAATTTGCAAAGTAGCCAATTAAAATCTGGTCATCCGATTTTGGCAGGTCTTCGCAGCCCAGTGTCGCATTATGTATATAGTGTACGCCTTTAGCTGCAGGCTGTTCATCTACAATAAATTTGATCATTGATAGTTCCCCGAATAATTTTTATAAAGTTGAACCACAAACAAACCCATATAAAATTTATGGATTTAATTCCATATTAAAATTATGCCTTTATTGAGTAAAAATCAATCACTAGTTTTGGTGATCTACATCTTTTTTTCATATTTTTTTATTTTTATATAAAACAGCGGCTTATTTCTAAATTCGATTTAATTGGGCAAAATCACGACAGAGCTTTCCGCAAGCTTATGACTCGGGTACGGCTAAGTAAAATAAACGTTATGAATAAAAAGCAGCCCACTCAAATGACCTGAACCTGATGCAAACCCATCCCCTATAGCACCGGACTATTGATATTGTCCTGTTTCTTACGGCATATCCAGCGTACAACCCACACCATCAACAGCAATACAACAATCACCACCAGCACAGGTACAAGTAAAGACAGAATTGAGAGTAAAAATGCCCCTATCCATTCTCCTGTAGATACCACAGGATTGGCAATTCCACCCGTTGTTGCAGTCGATACACCACGGACAGCCACCGTACTTAATTGAACTGCACTTGCTGTACCGCCACCGACAATAATCGCGGCCGCCCAGCTGGCAAACTGCGACATTTCCCCACTGCTCACTGCCATGGTTGCCAAAGTTCCGGCGATCATTGCTGCGGGTGTAGCCACCGTGTCCAGGGCATTGTCTACCCAGGGAATATAATAAGCAGCAATTTCACTCAGCGTTGCAATGCCTAAAGCCATGCAGACGGATGGCAGCGCCAGCCATTCAAAGCCTTGCATTGGTTCGAACCAGCCCATGAGGGATGCAATACTCATGACCAATAGCGGTACAAAAACACGAAAACCGCAGGCAGCACTTAGGCCCACGCCTATACATAAACCGAGTATTGTTTCCATGTGCATTTCCTTTTATGGCTTGAATTTATTGCGGTGCTTTAAAATGAAAGTAACAAAAAAGCCCTATGGATGAATAGGGCTTTTGTTCAAAACAGAGGATAACTGTTTTATGGGTGCTGCTTAGGCAATCGCAATTTTATTGTTAAATTGATTGCCAAGGCATTTGGTACACGGTGGTAGACGATCAGTACCAATTTCTAAGTAGGTGCGGTGTCCGCATTTGACACAAAAATAGAAGCCTGTTCCGGGTTTAGAGCCAGCAGTAACCATTTTTGTTCTCCATAGGTTTTAGAAATGGTGAACAAAGTATAGCCCAATTGTGAGCTTTGTCTATTGGTTATTTTAAAAAATGATGGTGTCATTTTTGCAAGAAATGATTTCAAGAAATTTCACTTTCTATTTACTTTTCTCGATTTTTTTTGAATTTTGGACTTTGGCTTTCTATTTACTTTCTTTCTATGCTCTTTAACTTCATGCCCAAATAAATCCTCTCTTTTTAAACGTTGTAAATCTAAAGAAATTTTCTTTAACTCATATTTTTCATTTGCTAATTTTTTAAAATAAATTTCATCAAAAATATCAGCATCCTCCATTGTTAGAGGTATATAGTCTGCTTTAGCTGAAATAAAACCTTTTAAGCCTCCTTGATATTTTAAATAAGCTCCCACATATTCCAACTCATCCATGCTTATTACTTTATTATGCAACTGATTTCTTTGTGATAAAAACTCATAGAAATCAGAATAATTTAACTCTAAATGATCCCATGCCTGAACAATACTATCGAGATTTGCAATATCAATAACCCAAGGATACGATTCACCCTCTTGTTTATCCAATAAATAATTCAAATTGCAACTAAGAGCTCCAAAATCATCCCTTGTCACACAAATAGTATGAATAACTTTAATTTCTACCAAAGGGATTTCAATTAAAAGTTTTCCCTTTTTAGTAAATAAAGTTAGTTTTTGATCGTCTAACACTCGATTTTTTAAACTATTAGCCTGATCAAATGCTTTCTGTAAACCTGCACTACTTTTAAAATGATCTCTAATTTTGATAAAAGCTTTTTCTGCATCACGCATTGGTTCTTTTGGCGGAGATGCTTTAGCCTCAACGATTAATAGCACACCATTATCATAAATGACTAAGTCATGCTCATTTGTAGAATTTGCATTCTGAAAGGCGCTTTCATAAAACTCAGCATTACTGCTACATAATCTTTTAAATAATTCGGTAGTCTTTGACTCTAGCTTTTTATCTCGATTTTGAATATTTTTTTGAGCGCTTTTTACTTCTTTGTATAAAAAATTTTCTAAAAAATTAATAATTGCAATGAAAAATGAATTATTAGCGACATAATAAATTCTATCTTTATCAATAAATAGAGATTTAAACTGTATGGGATTTTTATCAGTAAGATATATTATTTCTTCTGCGTCACCTCTTTTTAATGAAAACACATTTAAGATATTATTTAATTTTTCACCTTCGAATTTATCTGAAATTTTAGAAATAGGAACAGAAAAAACTTTTAAACTATTGTCAAAAAAATTCTTCATTTTTTCCTGTAGTTCGCTATCGTCTTTTATTCTTTGCATTTCCAATGGGAAATTAGCGATATCCTCATCACATTTCTCTAAAAAACGTTGGCGATATAAATCTAATAATTGAATTTCTTTTTTTCTCTCATCAAAATTATTCTGTATTTCATCTTCTAAAAGAGTCGAAAAACTAAGTAAATCTTCAACCGAAAACTTATAATTTTCTTGCACAATTGTTGAATAATCTTTGAACCAAAAGAATATCCATTCTTTAACCTGATGAGAATTTAATGTTTTACTTGTAAAAAAATAATGGATAAAAGCAGACATTACCACTAACTTAGTTTGTTTATCATTTTCATTATTTTTGTCTACATCAAAATAATTAAGGGTATAAAAACTAAAAATTCGATTTAATAGTTTACTAATTTTTTTATCTAAATGATCATTAAATTCAGTAGGATTTGTCGGTTCTTCCTGTGATGCAGCTAAACCTAATAAGTAAGTACCTTGTTGAAAGGGTGAACTAAGTGTCGTGGATTTTCCATGATTAAACTCAAACTGTCTCATACTTATAAAGTTTATTAAAGATTCTAAACTAATTGTTGAAGTTAATTGTTTTAGTTCCTCAATAGCTTTTAATAACTCATCATGCAGTTCTGGTTTCATCATGTCCTCAAATTTAAAAACCCCACATAAATGTAGGGTCCTTTCACAACAAAATCAAATACTTTCAGAATAAATCATCAAGCCACATTCCCTTCCAGGAAGTCCTGTGCAAAGCGTTGCAATACACCGCCCGCTTCATAAACAGAAACTTCTTCTTCGGTATCCAGACGGCAGGTTACAGGCACTTCCACAGTCTGGTTTTTACCATCCTCAGTTGCACGCTCAATCACCAAGGTCAAGGTCGAACGTGGCGCAATATTACCCACTACGCTATACAGTTCCGTACCATCCAGCTTTAAAGTCTTGCGGTTAGTACCCGGTTTGAACTCAAGTGGCAACACGCCCATACCCACCAGGTTAGTACGGTGAATACGCTCAAAACCTTCTGCTACAATCGCTTCCACACCGGCAAGACGCACACCTTTGGCTGCCCAGTCACGGCTAGAACCCTGACCGTAGTCCGCACCCGCAATAATAATCAACGGTTGCTTACGGTTCATGTAAGTTTCAATCGCTTCCCACATACGCATTACTTCACCTTCCGGCTCAACACGCGCTTTCGAACCCTGCTTGATGCTGCCGTCAGCACGCACCACCATTTCATTGAACAGTTTCGGATTCGCTAAAGTCGCACGCTGTGCAGTCAAGTGGTCGCCACGGTGCGTTGCATAGGAGTTAAAGTCCTCCTCAGGTACGCCCATTTTGTGCAGGTATTCACCCGCAGCCGAATCCATAATAATCGCATTCGATGGCGATAAATGGTCGGTGGTGATGTTATCCGGCAAAATCGCCAATGGACGCATGTTGGTCAAGGTACGCGGTGCAGCCAAAGCCCCTTCCCAATAAGGCGGACGGCGGATATAGGTACTTTGCGGACGCCAGTCATACAGTGGGCTTGCCGCTTTTTCACGCTCACCCAAATCAAACATTGGAATGTAGACTTTCTTAAATTGCTCCGGTTTTACCGCAACTTTTACCAGCGCATCAATTTCTTCATCCGATGGCCAGATGTCTTTTAAATAAACTGGATTGCCGTCTTTATCGTTGCCAAGTGCATCTTTTTCGATGTCAAAACGGATGGTACCGGCAATCGCATACGCTACGACAAGCGGAGGCGATGCCAGGAAAGCCTGTTTGGCATAAGGATGGATACGGCCATCGAAGTTACGGTTACCTGAAAGTACCGCAGTGGCATACAGGTCACGGTCGATAATTTCTTGCTGAATTTTTGGATCTAGCGCACCCGACATACCGTTACAGGTCGTACATGCATAAGCCACAATACCAAAACCAAGTTTTTCCAAGTCGTGCAATACGCCTGCTTCTTCAAGGTAAAGTGCAGCTGCTTTAGAACCCGGAGCAAAAGAAGATTTAACCCAAGGTTTACGGGTTAGGCCCAATTCGTTTGCCTTACGTGCCAATAAACCTGCTGCTACCGTGTTACGCGGGTTAGAGGTATTGGTACAAGAAGTAATTGCCGCGATAATCACCGCGCCATCCGGCATTAAGCCTTCTGCTTCTTGCGCACGAGCGGCTTCTAAATTGCCTGCAATGCCTTTTTCTTTCAGGTCAGATGTGGATACACGTGCATGCGGGTTTGACGGGCCTGCAATGTTACGGGTTACGGTCGATAGGTCGAAACGGAGTACGCGTGGATATTCCGCCTGTTTCATGTCTGAAGCCCAAAGACCAATTTCTTTGGCATATTGTTCAACCAGTTTCACCTGATCTGCTTCACGACCGGTTAAAGTCAGATAATCAATGGTGTTCTGGTCAATATAGAACATCGCCGCAGTCGCGCCATATTCCGGCGTCATGTTGGAAATGGTGGCACGGTCGCCTACAGACATGCTGTCGGCACCTTCACCGAAGAATTCCAGGTACGCACCCACGACACGTTCTTTACGCAGGAACTCCGTTAATGCCAACACGATATCGGTTGCAGTAATGCCCGGCTTGCGCTGACCTACTAGCTCCACGCCAATAATGTCCGGTAGACGCATCCATGATGCACGGCCGAGCATCACGTTTTCTGCTTCCAGGCCACCCACACCCACGGAAATCACGCCCAGCGCATCGGTATGTGGCGTATGCGAGTCTGTACCGACACAGGTATCCGGGAATGCTACGCCGTCACGCTTTTGAATCACCGGAGACATTTTTTCCAGGTTAATCTGGTGCATGATGCCGTTGCCCGCAGGAATCACATCGACATTTTCAAACGCTGTTTTGGTCCATTCAATAAAGTGGAAACGGTCTTCATTACGACGGTCTTCCACTTCGCGGTTTTTACGGAACGCATCCGGGTCAAAACCGCCATATTCCACCGCTAAAGAGTGGTCAACGATCAGCTGGGTTGGAACAACCGGATTGACTTTAGACGGGTCACCGCCCTGGTCGGCAATCGCATCACGCAGGCCGGCAAGGTCCACCAGTGCGGTTTGCCCCAAAATGTCGTGACACACCACACGGGCTGGATACCAAGGAAAATCGTGGTCTTGCTTACGTTCAATCAGCTGACGTAAAGACTGTTCCAGAATGGCAGGCTCACAACGGCGTACCAGCTGCTCGGCAAGTACTTTTGAGGTATAGGGAAGTTTTGCATATGCGCCTGGCTGAATATCTTCTACGGCTTGGCGTACGTCATAATATTCGAGCTGGGTACCTTGCAGCGGTTTACGGTAGTTGTTGTTCATAGCTTACCTGCCTCTTGAATCACTTTTTCTTGACTACGTAATTGTTGTTGACGAGTTACAATCGGTTCAACGGCATAGTACACTGCCGAAAAGCCATTTCCCAAATCTTTTATATTTCATAAACTTAGATATAAAAATAGGTGTTTTAGAAACATATTGTTACACATTTTTTAAGATATTTGCTCTAATCGTGCTTTTTTTCGAAAAATAGCAGGAAATAGGCCTCATTCTTTAGTATTAGATGTGCCTAAGCGAATAAAAAACAAGCGTCCATTGTGCGATTTATGTTGATGTTAAGCAGCCTGTCATCACTCAAAAAATTAAGTTTTTCTAAGCCGTTATCTATCAAACTTAAGCATTAAAAATTACATAAACTTTGATCATAAATATTTATATTTATTAGATATTTTTACAATTCTTCTGTTTGAACCATTTAGATTCCCCTATAATTAAGCCTTTCTTAAGAATTTAATTATTGTTCAATAAAAAAAACCTCATTACAAAAAAACCAAAGAAGGTGAAATAAAATGTTGCAAATAGCCATTATTGGAATCATCACTGCGGGTTTGGCAGTCTTGATCTCCAGTTGGTATGGAGCTCAACATCCATCCAGCCCATCGCATCCAGCCCATCCGCCACATCACTCTAACCCATCCCAGCCATCCAACCCTTCACACCCCTCTCACCCTAATCCCGAAGCATCTGATTCAGTGATTAGCAATCCGCCCTTATTACCCAAAAATGCCAAGGGCAAACACGAACTTGTTGTTACTTATAAACTCAATAAGCTCTATAACCCCAATACGAAAGTATGGAATCCAGTTCTCTTGCGAGGCTATTTAACCAACCCCAGCTTATTGAATAAAAAACAAGAGGGGCATTACGTTAACGATCTCTTGGTGGGACCACAAATTCGTATCAAACAAGGTGAAACTCTGAATCTGAACGTAAATAACCAGCTTCCAGCCGAATCGGAAGAAACCTGTCCTCATCATGTAGAGAATATCAACAACCCAAATTGCTTCAATACCACCAACATTCAT
Organism: Acinetobacter sp. G11; assembly: GCF_049808495.1. Lineage (NCBI taxonomy): Bacteria > Pseudomonadati > Pseudomonadota > Gammaproteobacteria > Moraxellales > Moraxellaceae > Acinetobacter > Acinetobacter sp. G11. Next base: position 56,908 of record NZ_JBNCAT010000001.1, on the reverse strand, counting down.
ACGCATGGGTTCTGGGTCACTCCTCAAGGCAACGGTGATAATGTCTTCGTAAGAATTGCCCCACAAGAAAAATTTGATTATCAGTATAAAATTGAAAAAAACCATCCTGCTGGAACCTTTTGGTATCATGCTCACGTGCACGGCTCAACAGCGATTCAAGTTTCCAGCGGTATGGCCGGCCCACTCATTGTTGAAGGTTCCAGAGTGCCAAAATATAAACAAGGCAAAATCACCGAAACTGGAGATATGGATATTCTGTGGAAAGATAAAGCCAAAAACAGCGATTCGAATGAAAAAGTCCTGTTATTTCAACAAATTCAATACAGATGCAATGCTTCAGACGGCACCCTTACCAATCCCGATAATTGTGTAGGGATAGGGATACTGGAAGATTATGTTAATTCCGGTCTGAATTCTCCGGCCACGTGGGGAGCGGATAAATATCACACCTCCATCAATGGCAAAGTTTTAGGCGAGATGAAAGTAGAGCAGAATGAATTTAATCGTTGGCGCATGATTCATGGCGGTGTTCGAGACACCATCGGTTTAATGATTAAAGAACTTCCTGAATCTAAAAACTATACTGCTGAACAAACCATTCAGGCCTGTTCATCTTATCAAGAAAAAAACCAGAAAGAGGCGTTTGATCGCCTGAAAAGTTTACAGGTCAACACCATTGCCCAAGATGGTTTGACCATGAATCATGTACAAACCCGAACACTCTCTGTATTCCATCCGGGTTATCGTCAAGATGCCATGGTCGCCTTCCCGACCAGCAATAAATACTGTATTTATGACACAGTGTTAAATGTGGATGACCAAATCAATTCAGCATTACCCGACCAAATCCAGCCCCAACTCGCACCGAATAACCCTTTAAACGCACAACTGATTGGATGGGTCAATGTCAAAGCCAGCAAACAGCCAGCACAAACAGCAGCCCAGTTCCTGCAAGCACAGGCGAAAAAAATTGGTTTAAACAAAGAGATTCAAGCTCAGCTCTCACAACTGAATCTTTCAGCATTTGCAGATCACGCCTCACTGATGACCCCGGAAATCGATCAAGAGGTTGCGGCAAGACCAACTCAATTTAATTCATTTATTATCAGTGGTTTTGGCTCCCCGGGAGGCCCTAAATTTGGCTTCAGCCATGATATAAACAACCCAACCAGCTCTCTTAGTTTTGGAGATCTGTTTGAAGGTCCGGGCTCTATTAATGGCCATTATGTGCGTCAATTACAAGTTGGAGCAACAGATGAGTGGGAACTCAGAAGTATAGTCGGCGGGCATCCCTTCCATATTCACATCAACCCGTTCCAAATTGTCAAAATTTTAGATCCTGATGGTGTTGATGTCAGTGTTGCCGATAATGAGGTCAAAGATGAAACAGGTGGCGTGGTTGATGCCCAGTACCGTGGTTTAAAAGGTGTATTCAAAGACACCATCTTTGTGAAACCGGGCGGCTATCGTATCATCCTTAGATCATACTATAAAAAATTTGAAGGTGATTTTGTTCAGCACTGCCATATTCTGGATCATGAAGATCAGGGCATGATGGAATTTGTCCGCATCTGTGGTGACAAGTTTGACTGTAATACTTCACCACCAGTACATCACTGACCTGAAGTACCCTCTTTCATCTTGCAAGCCCATAGCAATATGGGCTTTTTGTTTGCCTATCTGTCTTGCTTGCTGCAAAATATCTGCATTAACAATTTGTGAAATTTATCCAGAGGCTGGTCATGGCAACGTCTACTGCTTTTACGCTATTCACTTTAAATGGTGTAGATGCGCAAAAATTCCTTCAAGGTCAGGTGACTTTAAATACTGAAGCTTTGGCAGAAAACCAGACTCGCTATACCGCGATCTGTAGTTTAAAAGGACGTATCCAGTTTGGCTTATGGCTAAAAAAAATCAATCCGGAAAGTTTTGAAATTGTAGTCACTGCCGATCAGGCCGAAGAATTTGCCAAACACATTAAAAAGTTTGGTGCTTTTTCGAAAATGAAACTGGAACAAGTCGGCCAAGTTTACCCTACCCTGAATGGCGCCAGTACTGACTTTTCCGCAAACGAAACCGATATCGCCGCTTGGCAGCTTCAAGCGATTGAAGCAGGTCAGGCCTGGATTGAAGCAACCACCGCTCAAGAATTCCAGCCGCAAGAACTGCGTTTGCATCAGCGTGAAGGCGTACATTACGACAAGGGCTGCTATTTGGGTCAGGAAATTATTGCGCGTCTCTGGTTCAAGGCAAAACCGAAACACTGGCTGCATTTGGTTCAAGGAACAGGTGATGCCCCTGCCGCTGCAACCCAACTGAATAATGATGTTGAAGTGGTCAATAGCATTGCTGTTGATGGCGGTTATAAGGCCCTGGTCGTGGCTAAACCGGAAGCATTGGCTGAACTAGGGCTGCAAGTATTAGATTTGCCTGAAGCCTTAAATGGCGATGTGGCACGTCCACAGTAAATTCTAAAGATTAAATTCATAAAAGCCTCCAACAATGGAGGCTTTTGATTTATTAAAAACCATGAAACAGTTTGTTCATATCTTTGCAGACATATTCTTTAAATGAATAATCACGCGCATGCTTGGCATCAAATTTTGCTTCAAGTTCACCTTTTTTAAAGATATAGACACGGTCCTCTTTGCTGACCAAATATTCAGCCCCCAGTTTCATCAGTAAAGCATCTATTTTTTCTTCTTCAGCAATCGTACTGTCAAGATTGACCCGATCATAGGCCCGTTTAATCGCTTTAATGAACATTCATCTACTCACACATTAATTCAGTCGCGATTTAAACAAAGATTGGCTTAAAAACAAAGTACCGTTTCGCCACGGCATATTTTCATCTGTTTTATATCTGTGCCTGAACTTGAAGGTTTTCAATTTATTAGACACAAGACAATTGATATACAAAGCATTCAAATCGCTTAAGCTGGGTTTAAGATTGTCCGTCCAGAATTCATCCAGTAATGATTATGTAAATATCGATGAAATCTTATTGCAATGCACACATCATGTATTTACATTCGCATAAATAAACTTATGATGTTGTATGAAGTGTTCCACATTCATTTTAAACACATAAATGGAATTATGTGCATGTTTATAAAAGGTTTTTAAAAATATGAAAAAAATTATACTTGCCGGCCTTATCGCTTTGTCTTCAAATCTTGCGATGGCTGAAATGGCAACCACTTCGGTTGATCCGGCCTTTGCCAAAATAGAAACCCTGGTCAAAGCCAACAATATGAAAGGTGCTTATCAGGAACTGGATAAATTAGCCAAAACAGGAAATGCCCAGGCACTTTATAATCTGGCCTACCTGACCCAAACCGGACAGGGAACTGCCAAAGATGAGAAAAAAGCCGTCAAGCTGTATCAGGAATCTGCAAACAAAGGCTATCCGGTAGCAAACTATGTATTGGGTAAAAACCACATCACCGGGACTTTAGGCCTTCCTCAGGACACTAAAAAAGCTAAACAGTATTTAGAAAAAGCGTCTAAGCAAGGCTTCGATGATGCCAGTGTCGATTTAGCCGTATTACTGTTTTCTGAAGGTACACCCGCATCAGATAAACTGGCTTTGCAAAAACTAGATCCGCTGATCAAAAAAGGCAATTATCAGGCCATTCATGCCAAAGCCTTATATGACATCAGTCAGGGTTTTAAAAACAAAAACGAAGCCCCGATTAAGCAAGGCTTACAGAGCATTCAGGATCTGGCCCAAAAAGGTTATATTCCCGCTTTAATGGCTGTGGGCAACATGTTTGCAAACGGTAAAATCGTTCCGCAAAACCTGCCTGAAGCGAAAAAGATTTTTGAGGCTTTAGCCAAAGAAAATGTCCCGCAAGCCAAAGAATCTTTAGCTGTGGTGGATAAAATGATTGCCGAACAGGCCAAAAATCCGCCTAAAGAAGCAAAGAAAAGCTAAGCGCCAAGATGTTTTAAAAGCCCCAGAATCCGGGGCTTTTTTATAGCGGTTCTTTTGTGATCCAGGCTGAGCGTAAAAATTTTAAGCCCACCAGACAGTAATTAACACACTCACCACAATGAATCCTAAAATGGTGCTCATCAATAAAGGCGTTAAAGTTTTTTCATTTAAACCATAAGCCTGACCTAACATGGCAAAAATGGTAGGCATCGGCAAAGCGGCAATAATGGTTCCGGCATAGACCATCTCCTGACTCACATCGGTGAAATAACTCAACCCCAGAAACATCAGCAAAGGCATAATCAGGTTGCTGGAAATCACCAGATAAAAGCTTTGTACATTCACGTACTTCAGCGTCAGCCCCACAATTCCCCCACCAATCGAGAACAAGGCCAGAGGCGACGCGGTTTGTCCGATCATGGCCAAAACCTGATCCAGCTGCCGAGGAATTTCAATCTGGAAAATGGCACAGGCCATCCCCAGCATGACGCCCATAAATAAAGGATTTTTCAATAAAGTGACCACTGTACTCTGGAGAATCTGGGCAAAATTAGCCTGTTGCGAGCTTCCCAGTTCAGCCAGAATCAGCACTGCCGGAATAAGCAGCACACTTTCAATGATCACGACCAACGAGGTATAGGTCATCGCTTTTTGCCCCAGCAACAAGGACAATACCGCAGTACCAATGAGTCCGGTATTCGACATTGCCGCACCCAGCGACAGAACCGAAGACTGTGAACGGTTATTTTTAAAATAATGTGAAACAATAAAAAAAGCCGTCACATATAAAATAAAAGTCACGCCGCTATAGACAAAGAAGTATTGGGGATACCAGATTTCATGCAAATCTTTTGACGCAAGCGACTGTAAAAACAACGCAGGCAAAGCAATTTTAATGGCAAAAGCACCAACGCTATTGAGCTGTACCTTGCTTAAAAGTTGCCATTTTACCGAGAGATAACCGAAGGCCAATAAGAAAAAGATCGGCACGATGACCGAAAAGACCATATGGAATTTGTCCTTTCAATAAATAAAATTACCTGATCAGACCCTGATGGATCAGAGTCCGAGCATTAAAATGTTCAAGTGAAATATCGGGATGAAGTATTAAAAAGCACGAAACAATGCTTTTAACCCATGCGGCTGACAACGCAAATATTGCGGTGCAATTTGAATATTTTCACCCAATTCTGCTGCAGCATGCCATGGCCAGCGCGGGTCATACAGCATAGCACGTGCTAGAGCAATTGCGTCAGCTTGCTGATAATGCAAAATCCCTTCGGCCTGCATCGCTTCTGTAATCAAACCCACGGCAATCACCGGGATATTGACTGTTTTCTTGATGGCTTCAGCAAAGGGCACCTGATACCCTGGTTGTAGCTCAATTTTCTGTTGGGCATGCAAGCCGCCACTCGACACATGAATATATACGGCGCCCAATTGCTCTAAAGCTTTGGACAGACCGATTGAAGATTCGATATCCCAACTGTCCTGCCCCTCCATCCAGTCCGTTGCAGAAATACGCACACCTATAGGATAACCTTCAGGAACTGCATTTTTCATGGCCTGAAAAACTTCCAGCGTTAAGCGAATACGGTTCTCGAAACTGCCGCCATATTCGTCCTGACGCTGATTCGATAACGGCGACATAAATTGATGCAGCAAATAGCCATGGGCTGCATGCACTTCAATCAGGTCAAACCCGGCATCTACCGCACGCTTGGCCGCATTAGCAAAGTCTTGAATCACTTGCCGGATTTCATCTTTACTCAGCGCATGTGGCGGGTGATCAGTCGGATTAAACGGCAAATTACTGGCAGAAACTGTTTGCCAGCCATGAGTCTCTTCCGGCTTAAATTGGCCTTTTCCATTCCAGGGTTTGTCGGTAGAAGATTTACGCCCTGCGTGTGCCAGTTGTACCGCAAAAGGCATAGGCGAAAGTGTCTTTATTTTTGTCAGCAATGCCTTAATCTGATCACGCTGGGTATCATTCCACAGCCCCAAATCGGCATAACTGATCCGCCCTTCATCTTGCACTGCTGTTGCTTCAACAATACATAAACCTGCACCAGACAAGGCATAATTGGCCCATTGCTGTTCATGCCAATAAGTCACTTCGCCCTGTTCTGTAGCCGAATACTGGCACATTGGAGCAATCACAATTTTATTGCTCAGTTTTAATGAACCAAACTGAATCGGTTGAAATAATAACGCCACGTTTGGCCCCCTCTGTTAGAATATTTTGCTCACACTTAATCCCGCACTCCAGTTCAAACCATCCGCGGGTTCAAAGAAGCGCCCATTGCCATCATTGACAATCACTGAACCGACATAGTCCTCATCCAGGATATTATCAACTCTAGCAAAAGTCCGGACTTTCCAGTCGGCCTGTTTCCAGACATATCCTGCATTGGCCGAAACCAAGCTATAGCTTGGTGCGGCATCGCTATTTGCATCATCTACGTAGATTTTGTCCATATAACGGACATCAATACCCGCATTAAAGCCGGTTTCCGGCTGCCAGCCCAAAGAGGCAAAAGCCTGATTTTTGGCAATGCCGGGAATCTTGTTGCCTTTCTGCACCGTACTGTCCGGAATCGCTGCGTCAAATGTAGCATCAATATAGCTGTAGCTGGCTTGAGCAGTTAAATCACGCCATAGATTTTTGTTCCAGGACAGCTCTATCCCTTCACGTCGCGTTTTATCCGCATTCTTATAGGTCGCACGGCCATCTATTGTCCCCGCAGAGACAATATCGTCTCGGGTTTTGCTTTGGAAAACTGCAGCCGTGAAAGCCCCCCATGCATTTTGCGCTTTTACACCCAGTTCATAATTATCGCTGCTGGCAGGGCGTAAATTAAAGTTTATGCCCTCATTTGCGGAATAGGCCATTTCGGTAAAGGTCGGTGTTTCAAAACCTTTGGCATAGCTGGCATAGGCATTCAGCTGATCCTTGATTTTCCAGCTTAAAGCCGCTGAAGGCAACAATTTGCCATAGTCGGTCTTGCCGCTGTCATCGCCATTGCCTGTGACAATATAGTGATCGTTGGACTCATAATGCACATTGCTATAACGCAGCCCTGCATCCAAAGTCCAGCTTGGCAGGAAATCCCAGGAGGCCTGCAAATAAGGATCCAGATTCCAGAGGATATTCTGCTCATCCCGGCGTAGATTACCTTTTACGCCAAACTGCCCATTGGCATTAAAGTTTTCATATCCCTGACGGTCTTCATCCATATAGTCAAAGGCCAGTCCCGCGGTCAGACGTGTATTGGGCAGCAAATCTTTACCCGTCCAGCGCAAGTCCGTACCGTAATAATCACGGCTGAAATCAATTACCCCACCGGCATGACGCGGGTTATTTTGCGGTGCCCGAGGAATCGACTGGTATTGTATGACTTCACGATGTCCCAGATAAGCCATGGCATACAGTTCATGCTGATCGCTGACTGGTTTTGACCAGGTCAGACCGGTCTGGGTCTGATTGATTTCTTTACGCACATCGTATTGGTTGGAAGCATCATTGACCTGTTTGGGATTATTTTTCCACTGGTTTCGATTCAAGCCCTGCGGATCATCCGCATTAATATCGACATGGTTCACAATCCAGTTCAGCCTGGAACCGTCATTCAGGTTCCAGGTCAGTTTGGCATTGCTGAGTACTTTTCTGGCCGCGCTATGCTCACGATAACCATCGGTATCAAAATAGGATGAACTGACCACATAGCTCGGCTCACCGGCTTGATCTGCACCACCTTGCAACACCACATCGGCACGGCTTTTATGCTGACTGCCCCCTGAATAACCCAGTTCAATGGAATCTTGGCCTTCGCCCTGTTTGGTCGTGGTCAAAATTGTACCGCCAGAAGAATTGCCATACAGCGCAGAAAATGGCCCACCCAACACTTCAATATGATCCAGGCTGCTTAAATCGATATTTGAGGTCTGGCCCTGCCCATCCGGCATGCTTGCAGGAATACCGTCAACATATAAACGGATACCACGCACCCCAAAAGTTGAACGTGCACCAAAGCCGCGCATGGAAATCTGTAAATCCTGGGCGTAATTTTCGCGGTTATTCAACTGTAGCCCTGGCACCCCTTGTAAGGTTTCAGAAAGATTGACCCCCAGATGATTAGCCTTGTTATCTTGTTCGATTCGATATACAGAAGCCGGTGTTTGCAGCCATTCAGTATCCGTACGTGTCGCTTCTATTTTTAGGATAGGAAGCAAAACAGGTTCCGCAGAACCTGTTTGTGCATATAGATTTTGGCAGATGCATGCTGTTAAGCAAAGCAAACTCGTATGGAAGGACATCATCAGATTTTTACTTTGCATGGGCCTGTACCTGCCTTCTTCTCAGTTAGAACGCGATTTTTGATCCTCAGCCTAACACGAATGCATGATTCACATTGTGAGTTAATCCTGGATGGATCACATCTTGCAAGTTTGGACGAATCATCAGCCATTGGTTGGGATTAGGATTGTCATTCAATTCCACATTATATTCCGCACTGGCATTAAATACAGGGCTTGTTACACGATCATTGACATGTACACGGTTAATGGCCACACCTGAAATGGCATTTGGATAGAAATGAAAACAGCCGCTATATTTTAAACCGCAAGCCATTGTGAAAACGGCATCTTCATTCACAGCATGCCTCGCCATTTGTTCATTTGTGTCGCCTACAGTCCAGTGTTTCAAACCGGTTCAGGACCTCGGGTACGGGAAACAAAAAATTTTATCCTGAACATTTTTGGCTGATGAAAAAAAATCTCTGATGTCTACATTTTTGAGGTGCATCAAAATAAAATAATCGGCCATTTTTCTGGTTTTCCTTTCGCATTTTTACTTGCAATCAAGCTGAAATCACCCAATATTAGCCATATTCTCCTGTCTCTGATCTGCCATGCCCGAATTACCTGAAGTTGAAACCACCAAAACCAGTCTTTTGCCACTGTTGGAGCAAACCGTCTTAAAGGTAGAAGTCCGTCAACCGAGCTTACGTTGGCCTATTCCTGAAAATATACAGAAATTGGTGGGACAAAAATTAGTTCAGCTGACCCGCCGTTCCAAATATATTCTGGCTGAATTTGAACAGGACAGCATGCTTTGGCATTTGGGCATGTCGGGCAGCTTCCGATTGTGTGCAACAACAGATGAACTGCGTAAACACGATCATCTGATCATTCAATTTGAAGATATTGAACTGCGTTATCACGATCCCCGCCGTTTTGGCTGTATTTTATGGTTAAATGCTGCGACTCAAACCAAACTGATTGACACTTTAGGTCCTGAACCTTTGAGCGATGATTTCAATGCAAACTACTTGGCTGAGAAACTCAAAAACAAACAGGTTGGCACTAAAGTTGCAATTATGGATAACCATGTTGTGGTTGGCGTGGGCAATATCTACGCGACAGAAAGTTTGTTTAATTTAGGCATTCACCCGGCACAACCTGCAAAAGATTTAAGCTTTGCACAGATTGAAAAACTTGTGATTGAAATTAAACGTATTTTGCAGCAAGCCATAGATTTAGGGGGTTCTACCTTGCGTGACTATACCAATGCCATGGGTGAAAATGGTTATTTTCAGCAAACCTTGCTTGCTTATGGTCGTGCCGGTGAAATGTGTGTGAACTGCGAAACCACGCTTGAGAATATAAAACTTGGACAACGTGCCTCTGTGTTCTGTCCTGAATGCCAACCTTTAAAAAAAGCCAAAGTGATACCTCAACGTGTTGCCAAGGCGCAAGGGAAAACTTCATGAAAACAGCCATTGTGCGTCACATCCTTGTCAAAGATAAAGATACCTGCGAACAACTCAAAAAGCGTATTCAATCGGGTGCTGACTTTGCAAAAATTGCAAAGCAATATTCTACCTGCCCTTCGGGCAAAAAAGGCGGTGAGCTAGGTGAAGTCAAGAAAGGGCAACTGGTGCCTGTCATTGATAAACTGGTCTTTACCGCAGCTGAACGTGTTTTACACGGCCCTGTCAAAAGTCAGTTTGGTTTTCACCTGGTTGAAGTTAAGTTTCGCATGGACTAAACATCTGTTTTAAATCACTTAAGAATTTAGTCCATGTATGGGGCTGAATTTCTGTATCTTGCTGCTGAGCAGGACTGATCCAGTAGGTGTGCAACCCTAACTGTTGTGCTGCTTGTATATCCACTTCATTGTCATCTCCAACCATTAAGCATTGCTGTGGATGAAGCCTAAAAGCCTGACAAACGTTTAAAAATGCCTGGGGATGGGGTTTGGCAACACCCTGCTCATCACTTATAAAATAATGTGTACACCAACGCTCTAAATGAAGATGACGGATTTTTTGCAATTGACCTTGTGCAGGTCCATTGGTCAGTACTGCCATCTGCAAGCCTAAAGCCTGGCATAGGTTTAATGCCTCTTCTGCACCCTCACAAAAATGATGATGTTGTAAAGCATGCTGCATAAAGCTTTGGTTTAATGCCTTCGCTAACTCCACATCATCAATACCACATTGCTGTAAGGGCTTGAGATAACGATATAGACGATATTCGCTGACCATTAAATCCTGCTGCATATAGGCGTCCCACAAGGTGTCACGCAATACCTCATAGGCCTGCCAAAAGGCATCTACAGACACATGCTGAACAATCTTTTCATTCAACTGCTGTCTGGCAAAGCGCTGTGTCCGATCCCAGTCCAACAAGGTCCGATCAAGATCAAAAATCACCAATTTCAGCATGGGTTGGTCCATAAAACAGAATGTCGAACATCACAAAGAGGTAGACACTAGATCTAAAATCTAAATTTAAAATCCAAACCAACATTTATGAGTAAAAATAAAAAACGGCACAGAGAGTGCCGTTTTTTTACTTTTTCAGCCATTAAAGTTGCGGGCGTTTTTTCAACTCATCACGAATTTCACGCAGCAATTCAATGTCGGCCGGGGTAGTCGGTGTTTCCTCTACCGGACCTTCCTGTTTACGTAAACGGTTCATAAGTTTAACCAGCAAGAAAACCACCCAGGCAAGAATCAGGAAGTTTATGAAGATAGTTAAAAAATTACCATAGGTTAAAACATTCACACCCGCTTTTTGCAATTCAGCTAAAGACTGCAAATTATTCGGGTTACTGCCAAGCACAAAGAATTTCTGGGTGAAATCGACACCACCGCCCGTAATAACCGTGATTAAAGGCATAATAATGTCTTTAACCAAAGAATCAATGATTTTACCAAACGCACCACCAATGATGACACCAATCGCTAAATCCATCATATTGCCTTTAATGGCAAATTCTTTAAATTCTTGGATAATACTCATAACTTTCTCCAGCTTTTCTTGATGCTATTCTTTTAAAGTATTTTGAAAACTGTCCTACCCTTTTAAGCACGAATAACAGTTCATAATTCCTTATAATTTACTTGGAATTTAACATCTTGAACATAATGGTTTTCTAATTATAAACAAAAAAAATGCTACCACTGACGTGATAGCATTTTTTCATTCTAAATCTGATTGAATTAAATCATTAAGAACGGTTACGTTTACGTTCGTTTTCAGTCAACCAACGCTTACGGATACGGATTGATTTCGGTGTAACTTCAACCAGCTCGTCGTCTTCAATGAATTCAAGCGCTTGTTCAAGCGTATATTCAATTGCTGGAACCAGTGTTAAAGCATCATCAGTACCTGACGCACGTACGTTGGTTAACTGTTTCGCTTTAGTCGGGTTCACCACCATGTCGTCTGAACGGGAGTTAATACCCACGATCATACCTTCGTAAACTTCTAACTGAGGTTTAGCGAATAGGCGGCCACGGTCTTGCAAGCTGAACAATGCATAGCCCAGGCAAGTACCTTGAACCATAGAGATCAATACACCGTTTTGACGTTTCGCAACAGTACCTTGTTTCATAGGACCGTAGTGCGAGAAGCTTGATGTCATGATCCCTGTACCAGAAGTCATGGTCAAGAATTCAGAACGGAAACCAATTAAACCACGTGAAGGAACAGTTGCTTCAATACGGATACGGCCTTTACCGTCAACTTCCATATTGGTCATCTCACCTTTACGGTGACCCATTTGTTCCATCACAGCGCCTTGGTGCTGTTCTTCAACGTCAAAAGTTACGTTTTCGTACGGTTCTTGCATTTGACCGTCAATCTCTTTCAAGATCACTTGCGGACGAGATACACCCATCTCGAAACCTTCACGACGCATGTTTTCAATCAGAACTGAAAGGTGAAGTTCACCACGACCAGACACTTTGAAACGGTCAGGACTGTCTGTATCTTCAACACGAAGTGCTACGTTGTGAATCAATTCGCGGTCAAGACGTTCACGGATGTTACGTGAAGTCACGAATTTACCTTCTTTACCGGCAAACGGTGAGTTGTTGACCTGGAATGTCATCGAAACTGTTGGTTCGTCCACAGAAAGCGGTGGCAATGCTTCAACGTTCTTAGGATCACAGATCGTATCAGAGATATGAAGCTCTTCCATACCTGTGACACATACAATGTCACCAGCAGAAGCAGATTCAACGTCAATACGCTCAAGACCGTGGTAACCCATGATTTTTAAGATACGACCGTTACGTGTCTTACCTTCTTTATCAATAACAGTTACAGGTGTGTTTAATTTTACTGAACCGCGTTGGATACGACCAACACCGATTACACCAACGAAGCTGTTATAGTCCAAAGACGAAATTTGCATCTGGAATGGACCATCAACGTCAACTGCTGGTGGTTCAACAATGTCTACGATTGTTTGGAACAATGGTGTCATGTCTTCAGCAAGTTCTTCTGGAGACGGGCCCGCCACACCACGAAGACCAGAAGCATAAACTACCGGGAAGTCCAACTGTTCGTCAGTACCACCCAGATTGTCGAACAGGTCGAATACCTGGTCAATTACCCAGTCAGGACGCGCGTTTGGCTTGTCGACTTTGTTGATGATCACGATTGGTTTCAAGCCACGTGCGAACGCTTTTTGCGTTACGAAACGGGTTTGTGGCATTGGACCTTCTTGAGAATCGACAAGAAGAAGTACACAGTCAACCATAGACATTACACGTTCAACTTCACCACCGAAGTCGGCGTGTCCCGGGGTGTCCACGATGTTGATACGGTATTCTGTATCTGTACGTTTATCTAACCATTTGATTGCAGTGTTTTTTGCAAGAATGGTAATACCACGTTCACTTTCAATAGCGCCTGAATCCATAACACGCTCGATCTCACCCGCGCGTTCACCCAAAGCACCTGATTGTTGTAAAAGTTTGTCGACTAAAGTCGTTTTACCATGGTCGACGTGCGCGATGATGGCAATATTACGGAGAGTTTTAATATCTGACATGTAAATTCGATACGCTTTAAATTTGAGGGCAAATTATACAGAAAAAACTTAGCTTTTTATAGTGACAGTTTATTGACAGTTACAAGTTTTTTTGACTATTCATCCCTTTTTCGGTTTGTAAAGTACTGTAACTCGATTAGAATAACGCCAAATTACTGCTGTACCTTTTTTTTACATGTCTGATTTAGAAAACTCTCCCAAACAACAAGATCGTCTTGATTTGGTCTACGGATTAAACGATCGCCCCAAACCACTTATCGCTTTTCTCGCTGCCCTGCAACATTTACTTGCGATTATTGTCCCGATTGTCACCCCTGGTCTTTTGATCTGTCTTGCTTTAGGCGTATCAAAAGAAGACACCAACATGATTCTTTCCATGTCCTTGGTGATCTCGGGGATTGCAACTTTCTTACAATGTAAAAAAGTTGGCCCTTTTGGCGCAGGTCTTTTAATTGTACAGGGCACCAGTTTTAACTTTATTGGCCCGATTATCGGCATTGGTTCAGCGATGGTCGCGGCAGGCACCCCTGTTGAAGCAGTGATGGCTTCTATTTTTGGTGTAGTGATTGCCGGCTCATTCATTGAAATGGGCGTTTCACGTATTTTACCTTGGGTGAAAAAACTCATCACCCCACTGGTGACAGGTATTGTCGTGCTGCTGATTGGTTTGACTTTGATTAAAGAAGGTCTGATCAGTATGGGCGGTGGTTATCAAGCCATGGGTGACAAAACCTTTGCCAATGCCGATAACCTGATTATGTCATGTACGGTACTGGCGATTATTATTATCCTGAACCGTATCCGCATTACCTGGATCAAAAGCTCCGCCATTCTGATTGCCCTGATTATTGGTTATGCTCTTGCAGGTTTCATGGGACATCTTGATTTTTCAGGCCTGAAAGATGCGCCGATGGTTCAGATTCCAACCCCGATGCATTTTGGTTTAAGCTTCTCCTGGAGCTTGTTTATTCCAATGGCGTTCATTTATCTGGTGACATCACTGGAAGCCATTGGGGACATTACCGCCACTTCAAAGATTTCCAACCAGCCAGTCGATGGTCCAGTATGGATGGAACGTATTAAAGGCGGTGTGCTGGTGAATGGTGCCAACTCTCTGCTCGCCGGCTTATTCAATACTTTCCCAAGTTCGGTGTTCGCACAAAATAATGGCGTCATTCAGCTTACTGGTGTTGCAAGCCGTTATGTCGGTATTTGGATTGCAGCATTACTGGTGATTTTGGGCTTATTACCTGCGGTTGCTGGCGTGATTCAAGCAGTTCCTCAAGCCGTGCTTGGCGGTGCGGTGATGGTGATGTTTGGTGCTGTAGCGGCGTCTGGTATTAATATCCTGTCAGGGATTCATCTTGACCGTCGTGCCCTGTTAATTATTGCGATTTCACTGGGACTTGGTTTGGGTGTTGCACAAGTCCCACAAATTTTGGAACATCTTCCTGAATTATTCCGTAACATCTTCAGTTCTGGCGTAGCGACTGGCGGTATTGCAGCATTGCTTTTAAATATTATTCTTCCTGAATCGAAGCAATAATTTCATTTCAGCATCAACTCTGCCCAGCATTGTCTGGGCAGAGTTTTTCAATGGCGAGATAAAAAAATGGATCCAAGAAGTGAAGTTGTCATTCGGCAGCATGAATATCTTTCTGGACGTGTGCTTTTGGTCAATGCACCTACGGATGAGTTACTTTCCAATCTAGAGAAAGACATCAGCCCTTGTTTCTGGACCTGGAATTATAATGAATTTCAATATTTTCAGTCACAACAGGCCAATGTCCATTTTGGCGTAGAGCTTCCTGAAGGCAGTTTTGACCAGGCCATTATCTTTGTACCGAAGTCCAAAGAACTCCTAAATTATGTGCTGCATAATGTCGTCAGCCGTCTAGGGTTAGGTGCTTCCATCTTTCTGGTGGGTGAGAAAAAAGGCGGCGTTGAGCGTGCAGCCAAACAGCTACAGCCTTATGGTAAAGCCATTAAACTGGACAGTGCACGTCATTGCCAGCTCTGGCAGGTCAAGGTTGAATCGACGGTTAAAGAAAAGGCTCTGGCAGACTGGGCTCAAGCATATACGGTAGCAACACCGAAAGGTGATCTCACCATTTGTGCCCTGCCCGGCGTATTCAGCCAAAATCGTTTAGATGTCGGTACAGCGGTATTTTTACCGTTTTTACCACAGGTTACTTCAGGTAAAATTGCCGACTTTGGCTGTGGTGCCGGTGTGATCAGTGCCTATCTGGCAAAACTGAATCCGAAAAACCGTATTTTTGCGCTGGATGTTGATGCTTTTGCATTGGCCTCTACCCGCATGACGTTTGAAAAAAATGGCCTTTCTCCCGAACAGCTGGAAATTACCGCTGTGACCGGTATTGAAGATGCACCGCTTTTCTTGCATGCCATCGTCAGCAATCCGCCTTTCCATCAAGGCATTCAGACCAATTATGATGCCAGCGAAAGCCTGTGCAAGACTTCACGCCGTCATTTGAAATCTGGTGGTGAACTCTGGATTGTGGCAAACCGCTTTTTAAATTATCCATTACTCATTGAACAAAGCTTTGGCAAATGTACAACCAAAGCCGATCAACAAGGCTTTAAAGTGCTGTTCGCTAGCACCGAAAAGAAATCTTAAGGAACAACGATGAGCGAAACTCAATCTGCACATTTACAGCGTAAGCTGGGTGCACGTCATTTGAATATGATCGCCATTGGTGGTTCTATCGGCACAGGCTTATTCCTGGCTTCTGGTGCAACCATTGCCAATGCAGGCCCGGGCGGTGCTTTATTGGCTTACTGCCTGATTGGGATCATGATTTATTTCCTGATGACCAGTCTGGGCGAGCTTGCGACACATAACCCGACCTCGGGTGCCTTCTTTACCTACGGTACAAAATATGTAGAAGGCGGTTTTGGCTTTGCTCTGGGCTGGAACTATTGGTACAACTGGGCCATTACGGTTGCTTTTGAACTGGTAGCAGTCCAGTTTATTATGAAATTCTGGTTTCCTGATGTTCCCGGATTCTACTGGAGTGCCATTTTTCTTAGCGTGATTTTTGCCATTAATTCACTCTCTGTAAAAGGCTTTGGTGAAAGTGAGTTTTTATTCTCCTTGGTCAAAGTAATTGCCATTATTGTCTTTATCATTATTGGTATTGCCATGATTGCAAAAATCATGCTGACGCCAAATATGGTGACCTTTGCCAACTGGACCAAAGGTGATGCACCTTTTGTTGGTGGTTTGCAGGCCATGATTGGTGTCGCCATGATTGCCGGATTCTCCTTCCAGGGTACAGAAATGGTGGGGGTTGCCGCAGGTGAATCGAAAGACCCTAAAAAGACCATTCCGGTGGCCATCAAGCAAATTTTCTGGCGTATTTTATTGTTCTATGTGGTGTGTATTTTCATCATTGGTACTTTGGTGGCCTATGATAATCCACGCCTTTTACAAGCGGCTGCAAGTGAAAATATCGCCCTTTCACCTTTTACCTTATTGTATGAAAAAGTCGGTTTTGCTTTTGCCGCAGGTTTAATGAATGCCGTAATCTTAACTGCAATTTTGTCTGCAGGTAACTCAGGCATGTATTCATCGACCCGTATGCTGTTTGACATGGCTCGTAAAGGCAGTGCACCAAAAATCTTTGGCAAACTGGATGCACGCGGCGTACCCATGAATGCACTGTATGCCACCACTGCAATTGCCGCTCTTTGCTTCCTCACGACTTTCATTGGGGAACAGCAAGTGTTTAGCTGGTTGCTGAATATGTCAGGCATGTGCGGATTCATTGTATGGCTGGGTATTGCCATTTCACACTACCGTTTCCGTAAAGGTTATTTGGCACAAGGTTATAAGCTGGAAGATTTAGCGTATAAAGCCAAGTTTTTCCCATTTGCTCCTTGGTTTGCCTTTATTCTGTGTACGATTGTCGTACTTGGACAGAACTATCAAGCCTTTATTACGGGTGATTGGCTCGGTGTGTTATCTACCTATATCAGTATTCCATTATTTCTAGCAATCTGGCTGGGCTATAAATGGAAAAACAAAACCAAGTTGGTTTCTTATCAAGATATGGATGTCAAACCCATGAATCCTGATCAGGACTAAATGCAGTATATAAATAAAAAAACAGCCTTTAGGCTGTTTTTTTATTTATCGCATCGTTCAATGATGTGCCAGAAATTCCTTCAAGGCAAAGCTGACTTCATTTTTATGGGTGGTACACAACCCGTGCGGTGCTCCCTTAATTTGCTCTTCTACGCCATGCTTTAAAAGTTTGACGGTTTGCCGGCTGCAAATTTCTGGCGGAACAATATCATCTGCTGTTCCATAAAGCACCAAGGTCGGTATAGTAATCCGGGTTAAATCTTCACGTAAGTCGGTTTCTGAAAATGCGTGGATACAATCGTAATGCGCCTTGATTGAACCCTGCATGGCAATACGCCAGAAACTTTGTATTACCCCTTCTGAGGTTTTATTTAACTGCTTGTCATAGCCATAAAATGATTTAGCAAAATCCAGGTAAAAATCGGCTCTGTTGGCCAGTAAATTGGCACGCATCTCATCAAACACGTCTGAATCTACACCGTCTGGATGATCATCCCGTTTAATCATGAGAGGTGTTACCGCCGCAATAAGCGCAAGCTTAGTGACTTTATGCTGACCATATTTTGCCGTATAACGGGTCACGACAGCCCCACCGGTAGAATGTCCAACTAAAGCAAACTCGGTTAATCCAAGATGCTCAATCAGTTGATGCATATCTTGTGCATACTGATCAATGTTATGCCCAGCCCAAGGCTGACTCGAGCGCCCATGACCCCGTCGGTCGAATGCAATCACCCGATAGCCATGTTCTGCAAGAAATAACATCTGGTCTTCAAAAGCATCACTGGATAAAGGCCATCCATGAGAAAAGACCACAACCGATCCCTCCCCCCAATCCTTATAATAAATCGAGGTTCCATCTGTTGTCGTTAACATCTGCGTCATTTTTTCACCCTCTTTTTATTGTCTATATGGGTGTTTATTAGAACAAGATCAAAATAAAACTGTGTATTAAACAAGTTATGCTTATGTAGCACATAAAAAAAGCAGCCGTAAGACTGCTTTTTTAACTCAGTTCAATAATAAATTATTGAGCTGCAGGCGCTTGTTGAGCAGGTTCTGCAACAACTGTACGGCTACCAGTAATAGTCGCGAATACACGACGGTTCATAGCACGGCCTTCTTTAGTGTTGTTGTCAGCAATCGGTTGATCCCAAGCGAAACCTTGAGTAGACAAACGAGTTGGATCTACATTGTATTCATTTACAAGTGAAGATTTAACAGAGTTAGCACGAGCTAAAGATAAACGTTCGTTCAATGCACGTGGACCAGTGTTGTCTGTGTGACCTTCGATGCGAGCAGTAGCGTTTGGATATTCAACTAACTTCTCAGCAACTTTAGCGATTTCTGGCTTGTATTGGTCTTTGATGTTTGATTTGTTTGTATCAAAGAACACACGAAGTTCCATGTTAAGGTCTTCAGTCAACTCTTGTGGAGCTGGTTGAACTGGAGCTACAGGCTCAACTGGAGCAACTTCTACTACAGGAGCAGCAGGCTTCAAGTGACCGCCAAGAACTACGTTAAGACCAGCTAAAGCTGTATAGTTCCAGAAGTCTTCGTCGATGTTATAAGTAGCACGAGCTTCAGTACGTAGAGATAAAGCATCGTTTAAGCGCCAGAAAGCACCTAGACCAGCGTTACCAAGAGTACCTTCTTCTTCAAGACCACGAGTATCGCGGCCAGCAGCGCTGTCAAACTCATATTTATAGTGACCAGCACCTAACAATACGTAAGGTTTGATTTTGCTGTCATAGTTTTTGGTGATCAAATCAGAAGTCGCATAGAAGTTACCGTTGATTTGAGACTGTTTATAGTCAGCGCTGCCACCACCAACAAGATCAGAATCACCTTTCACTTGGTTGTATTCAGCTTCAAAACCTAACCATGGAGTTAATTCAACACCAAGTGCTGCACCAACGAACAAATCGTCCTGAAGCTCTTGACCACCATTAGTTAAGTTGCCACGGCTGTTGTTGTGTTGAGTGTCTTGGAATGTATAACCAAGCATTAATGGAGTAACAGTTACGCCAGCGTTAGCAGCTGCTAAAGGTGCAGCAACGAGCATTGCTAAAGCAATACGACTCATTTTCATGGATTTATCCTCCAGAGATAACAATTGTTGTTCAAGCTCAAGCCTAGAATTTGACTATTCTGAGATAGGCTTTCTTATACCCCAGTTTTTTTCTTAATTCTTAAGCTATTCACAGTGAATCATACAAACACTTTATTTTTTTTCCAAGTGCTTGATAATTTTAATCAAGTAAATTATTGACAAAATTACTTACAATTTCCGTTGTAATTCGGTAAATTTTTACTCAATTTATTCTTATGAATAGCTTATCGTCACTTGCGAATTATTTTAACAGCTTTCTTATAAAGTTGAAAAATAAATATTAATCGCAAAAAAACAATTAAAAAACAAAATATT
The DNA here is from genome assembly GCF_049808495.1 of Acinetobacter sp. G11. Lineage (NCBI taxonomy): Bacteria > Pseudomonadati > Pseudomonadota > Gammaproteobacteria > Moraxellales > Moraxellaceae > Acinetobacter > Acinetobacter sp. G11. Next base: position 37,083 of record NZ_JBNCAT010000001.1, on the reverse strand, counting down.
AATAACACACATAATTAAAAAAAAATACATTGCAGGATTACTTTAAATGCTTTTTCAACAAAAAAATGGGTTCACATTGGTTGAGCTAATCGTTACTTTGGCTATTTTTGCAATTCTGGCCACCATCGCTTTACCTTATTTTCAAGACATAAGAGCCAAACAGGAAGTCAACGACACTACGCATAAACTGATTTCAACAATTCATTTAGCCAAATCTCAAGCCCTTCTCTATCATAGCAATGTGGTGTTGTGTCCAAGTCAAAATAACTTGAATTGTCAAACAAATCAATGGGCTGCCGGTTTATTGGTTTTTCTCGACAGCAATAAAAATAGACAAATTGATACAGGCGAAAAAATTATCTATACAGAATCAACCAATTTAAAATACGGGCATTTAGACTGGAGAGGGACATTAAGTGCCCCCAGCCTAACGTTTCAAGCTGAAAATGGCCTGCCGATAGGTTCAAATGGCAGTTTTTATTATTGTTCAAATGTTTCTGATCATCATCGGAAACTGGTTCTGAGTGCCATGGGGCATATGCGGATAGAAACCCTCTCCCTCTGCTAAAAACTTCTCAGTCTAAAGACATGCTGCCATCCCCTCTTTATTCCGGCTCATTTTTCAATATACTGCTTAAACTTGGAAAAATAATTCCTTAAAAAAATCAATCTCGGAGAAAGAACAATGACAGACATCGTAATTGTAAATGGTGCACGTACTGCAATGGGCGGCTTTCAAGGTAGCTTGGCCAATGTAACAGCCCCAGAACTTGGCGCAGCATGTATTAAGGAAGCGATTGCACGTGCAGGATTACAAGCAACCGATGTCGAAGAAGTCATTATGGGCTGCGTGCTCCCTGCTGGCCTGAAGCAGGGACCAGCCCGTCAGGCAATGCGCAAAGCCGGCTTACCTGATTCAACTGGTGCAGTGACTATTAATAAGTTATGTGGTTCTGGCATGAAAGCGGTGATGCAAGCGGCTGACATGATTAAAGCCGGTTCTGCTGAAATTGTGGTTGCAGGCGGCATGGAATCGATGACCAATGCCCCTTATGTATTGCCTAAAGCGCGTAGCGGTTTGCGCATGGGACATGGCGAAATCAAAGACCATATGTTCCTGGATGGTTTAGAAGATGCAGAAACAGGTCGTTTAATGGGTTCTTTTGCACAAGACATGGCAAATACTCGTGGCTATACGCGTGAACAAATGGATGCCTTTGCGATTCGTTCATTACAACGTGCACAAAAAGCGGTCAATGAAGGTTACTTTGACGATGAAATCGTCCCAGTCATGGTATCTACCCGTAAAGGCGATGTCGTGATAGACAAAGACGAACAGCCTTTCAATGCCAATATTGAAAAAATTCCAACGCTACGTCCTGCATTTGCCAAAGATGGTACGATTACTGCGGCCAATGCCAGTTCGATTTCAGATGGCGCCTCTGCCCTTGTGCTCACCTCAAGTGAAAATGCCTCTGCCAAAGACTTAAAACCTCTGGCAAAAATTGTGGCTTATGCTTCAAATTCACAGCATCCTTCAGAATTTACCATTGCTCCAGTCGGTGCCATTCATAAAGTTTTAAATAAAACCGGTTGGGATGCTCAAGATGTTGATCTTTGGGAAATTAATGAAGCTTTCGCCATGGTGACCATGTGTCCTATGGATGATTTCAAGCTTGATCCGGCTAAAGTCAACATTAACGGTGGTGCATGTGCACTCGGTCATCCTGTCGGCTCTACCGGTTCGCGCATTATCTTGACGCTCATTCATGCCTTGAAACGTACGGGTGGCAAAAAAGGGATTGCTGCTCTGTGTATCGGTGGCGGTGAAGCGACTGCTGTGGCCATTGAACTGCTTTAATCTCCTTTCGAAGCAGTGCTTCTCATCTCTCCGTTTGGGAGAGATGATAAAAAAATCCCTCGCTTGAGGGATTTTTTTATGCTTACACTTTTTTATGTTTTCATCATCAAAATTTGAGCTTAAACCTGCTAGATTAGAACCATCAAAATAACAATTACAAAGGCTTTGCATGCAACTTAATCATTATCTTAATTTCCAAGGTGAAACCGAAGCAGCATTTAACTTTTATAAATCTGTTTTTGGTGGTGAGTTTTCCAATCTGACCCGTTATGGTGAAATGCCAGCGCAAGAAGGTGTCACGCTATCTGAAGCGGATAAAAATCTTATTCTGCATGTATCCTTACCGATTAATGCATTTACAGAATTGATGGGGTCTGACACCAATGATCAATTCTGTGCGCAAAACAATAGCATTTTCACGCCAGGCAATAATCACTATATTTCAATTAATCTGAATGCCCATGAGCAAGATGAGGCGAAACGTTTATTTGATGCCTTATCTGTAAATGGACAAATTGAAATGCCCTTAGAAAAGACATTCTGGGGTGCACTCTATGGCTCATTCACCGATCAGTTCGGGATTAAATGGATGGTGAATTGCCAGTTAGAAGCCATGTAATCTCGGTTTTTTATTTAAACACGCATAAAAAAGCCGGAATCAATCCGGCTTTTGAACATCAGCTTAAAACAATCAAGCACCTGTTTGATAACTTGCTTTTTCAACCGCAGTTGAAGCCTGATATGGATTGGTAAAATCACCCAGACCGGCCGCAGCTTCCTGAATATCTTTCCCTTCTTTAATCACGAAAGTATCGAAACCAGAACGCTTCATGTAGTTCAACACGTCTTTGAACACATCACCTGTCGCACGCAGTTCGCCCTGGAAACCTTGACGACGTAACAGTGCCGCGAATGAATAGCCACGACCATCGTTAAAACCTGCAAATTCAATAAAAATTGCATCTAACTGGTCAAGTGGAAATTCATGCGTTTCAGGAGATGCATCTACAGTGATGTAAAGTGCTTTCTTACCTGAAACCTGGGCAATTTGGTCGAGCTGGTCAACCGTTAAAACCACGTCACCTTGTGGCAATACGCCATCTTCACCAATCAATTGATAGGTATTGTCTGCAATCGTGCCATCTTTAGAGAGCACTTGTAGTGCGGTATTAAGCATATGCACGCTCCTTGAATGGTTGAATGCCAACACGGCGGTAGGTATCAATAAACTCTTCACCCTCATTACGCAGGTCAAGATAGGTATTTAAAATTTCTTCCACTACATCTGGAATACGGTCTGCTGCAAATGATGGTCCCAGGATGTCACCAATCGATGCATCGTGGTCTGCATTACCACCCAACGTGATTTGGTAGAATTCAGCACCTTTTTTGTCAACACCCAAAATACCGATATTACCCACATGGTGGTGACCGCAGGCATTCATACAACCTGAAATGTTCAAGTCAAGCTTACCTAGATTATAGATAGTATCCAGATCATCAAAACGGCGTGAAATAGCTTCTGAAATCGGAATAGATTTCGCATTGGCAAGCGAACAGAAGTCACCGCCCGGGCAGCAGATGATGTCAGTCAAGAAACCAATGTGCGCACGTGCCAGGTTGTGCTGATCAAGAATCTGCCACAATTCAAACAGGTCTTTTTGCGGCACATCAACCAAGGCCACATTTTGTTCATGTGTAGTACGGAACTCGCCGAAGGTGTACTTGTCTGCCAGATCGGCAATCAGGTTCATCTCTTCCACCGTCATGTCACCCGGTGCGATACCCGCACGTTTCAGTGAAATGGTAACGATGCGATAGCCTTTGACTTTATGCGCATTGGTATTGATGTTGAACCACTGCTTGAACTTCGGATGCGCTGCAAACTGTTCTGTAAAGTCTTCATCGGCATAGTCTTGATAATCAAATGGCGTGAAGTTCTCATCCATTTTCGCCAAGGTGTCTGCATCGATTTTTAAAGTTTTTACGGTATGTGCAAATTCAGCTTCAACTTTCTCTGCAAACACTTCCGGAGTCAGTGCTTTAACAAGAATTTTGATACGGGCTTTGTATTTGTTGTCACGGCGACCATGCAAGTTATAGACACGCAGTACCGCTTCCAAATAGGCAATCAGGTCTTCACGTGGCAGGAAGTCACGGATAAAGCTGCCAATCACCGGGGTACGGCCCAAGCCACCACCGACTTTGATTTTATAGCCCATCTCGCCTGCTTCATTACGCACGATGTATACACCGATGTCATGGAATGAAGTCGCTGCACGGTCAGTTTCTTCCAATGCAGAAACTGCAATTTTGAACTTACGTGGCAAGAAGGCAAATTCTGGGTGGAATGTAGACCACTGACGGATCAATTCACAGGTTGGACGTGGGTCAGCCACTTCACCAGCAACCACACCGGCGTACTGGTCAGTTGTAGTATTACGGATACAGTTGCCAGAGGTCTGGATGGCATGCATTTGTACAGAGGCAAGTTCTTGCAGCATGTCCGGTACATTTTCTAGTGCAGGCCAGTTAAACTGAATGTTTTGACGTGTTGATACGTGTGCATAACCACGGTCATAGTCTTTAGCCAATTGCGCAATTTTACGTAATTGTTTTGAATTCATCAGGCCGTAAGGAACCGCAATACGCAACATTGGCGCATAACGTTGTACATAAAGGCCGTTTTGCAGACGAAGTGGACGATATTCATCTTCCGTCAATTTACCGGCTAAATAACGTTCCGTTTGGTCACGGAATTGTGCAACACGTTCATTGACCAGTTGCTGGTCAAAATCAGTATATAAATACATGGCGTACAGCTAGTAGTTTCTATTATAACGGTGCACAGCATAACGAGATTTGATCTATCAACAAAATGCGTTTTTTACATATTTCATAGCGGTTTTATTGATAAGTGTGCCCGACCTGCACAGATATAAAGCCTTTCAGCCTTTTTTAATTCATTTTCAATGATATTGCTTAATTTATTTAGTTTTTAGCATTTATTTTCATAAAAAAGCCCGACGAATCGGACTTTTCAAATTTAACCTAATAAATAAATAGCTTATTTTTTATCGGGTAAGGCATAAGCGACCAAAGAGTCGCCCATTTTGGTTCCAAATGAACCATGACCGCCCGCCATAATGACTACATATTGTTTACCGTTGCTTTCATAAGTCATTGGCGTTGCCTGGCCACCCGCCGGCAAACGGCCTTTCCAAAGCTCATCCCCATTGGTGACATTAATGGCACGGATGTAATTGTCCTGGGTTGCGCCCACAAACATGACATTACCAGCAGTAGAGATTGGACCACCCAGCATTGGCACACCCATTTTAAATGGTGGCAATGGAATACCCGGCATACTGTCTCGAATGGTACCGATCCGGCGTTTCCAGGCCACTTTATGGGTATTTAAATCGACACCTGCCACATAGCCCCAAGCCGGCTGTTTACATGGCAGCCCGAAGGGAGAAAGGAAGGCACTGATTTCCACACCATACGGCACACCGTACATGGGCTGAACACCTTGTTCAGTCCCCGCGCCTTTGGCTGTTTGCTTACGGTTCGGATCTTCTGGGATCAGTCTGGACACAAATGGCAAGCCAATCGGGTTCATCAGAGCAATTTGACGGTCCGGGTTGACCGACATGCCTCCCCATTCAAACACCCCCAGGTTACCCGGGAACACCAGCGTGCCATTTTCAGAAGGTGGCGTATAAATGCCATCGTAGTTCAATTTCTTGAACGCTACACGGCACATTAACTGGTCAAACATGGTGGCTCCCCACATCTGCTTGTCGGTCAATTTGTCTTTCGGTGCCAGGTCAAAGTCAGAGAATGGTTGAGTTGCTGAATAACGTTCGCCTTTGGTTTGCGGACCGCGTTTTACCCTTTGCGGCACCGGTTTTTCCGTAATTGGAATAATAGCCGCACCGGTACGTCGATCCAGCACAAACGCATTCCCTGTTTTCGTCAGTACATAGATGGCGGGAACAAGATTGCCCGCTTTATCTTTAATGTCCGTCAACGTCGGCTGCGCTGGTACATCCATATCCCACAAGTCATGATGGGTGGTTTGGAAATTCCAGACCAGCTTACCGGTAGATGCATTTAAAGCCAGCATGGAGTTGGCATAGCGCTCATCCAGCTCGGTGCGGTGTCCGCCATAAATATCTGGCGTACCGACACCTGTAGGTACATAGACCATATCCAGTTTCGCATCATAGGCTAATGGTGCCCAGGCATTAGGTGAGTTATGCACAAATTTCTGACCTGGCGCAGGAATGGCATTGGGGTCTTCCGCACCGGTATCGAATACCCATAGCAGTTCACCGCTATTCACGTCATAACCGCGGATGACGCCAGATGGCTCTTCAGTCGAATAGTTATCGGTGGTTGAACCGCCAATAATAATGGTTGTACCTGTAACTACGGGCGGAGAAGTCGGGATATAACCGCCCGGGTATGGAAATGGCATGTCTTTTTGCAGATCGACTTCGCCATTGTTACCAAAGTCGGTACACGCCTTGCCCGTGTCGGCATTGATCGCGACAAGACGGCCATCGTTCACCGGCAAAATCACTTTCCTCGGGCATTCGGCTGAAGCTGTTTTTTTGGCGGCCAGACTGGCTTCGAAGCCCGCCGTGTTATTGGCATCATAATAAGACACACCACGGCAAGTTAAATGCTGATAGGTATTATCAGCACGTAATTTAGGATCATAGGTCCATTTGGCTTTCCCCGTTGCAGGATCAAGTGCGGTCAATTTCTGGTGAGTGGTACAGAAGTACATATTGTCACCCACTTTAATCGGCGTCACCTGATTGGTTGTTTCACCGGAGTCGTTTTCAGTTTTGAATTCGCCAGTGTGATATTCCCAAGCCACTTCCAGGTTTTTTACGTTTTCTGAATTGATTTGTGTCAAGGGAGAATAGCGTAAACCGGACTGGGTACGGCCATACGCAGGCCAGTCGCCATCTGCAATGCCCGGAATGGGTTGTGATGTTGCAGGCTGTTGGGTGCTTAATTCACCATGAATTTCCTGAGGATCATTAAATACAGCGTAAATCATCACGGCAATAGTGATGGCCAATGTGCCTGCAAGCGCCAGTTTTGCACCTTTGGGATGTTCAAATCCGCGAGTCACCGCAGGAATCAGCAATAAAAGACCAAATAGCCCTAAAATGTCTAGACGAGGTGCCAGTGCAAAGAAGTCAGAACCCACTTCCCAAAGCCCCCACACCACAGTCCCTAATACCAGCACCGCGTAAATCAGCAGTGCCGAACTTTTTAATTTATGTAATAAAACTGCAGTAGCAATGAAGAATAGACCTGCGATGATGTAGTACCAAGACCCGCCAAGCACTGCAAGATATATTCCTCCAACTAGCAGCAGCAAACCGAAAATGACGGCCACCACAGCCAAAATCGTTTTTAGCCCTGAACCTGAAGATGGAGTACTCATATTGGCCACCTATTTTTAGGATTCTTTTTAAAGCCCATACCTAAAGTCACATATGAGCACTTTTTTAGTTTGTAGATTTTAAATATCCGGATTAAACCGATCTGTAAAAGAAAATTGTGCTCCAAGCATCTCATGATAAAACCCGAGTACTTATCATCTAGAAACTAGACTTCTAGAAACTAGACTTCTAGAAACTAGAACGCTGTTTGTAGCTTAATACCGCCTACCCAGGCATTTTCGCCATTGTTATATGCACCAACCCGGTGGATATATTGAATATTCGGACGGATCGTAAGCCAGTTTGCGGCATGCATACCGTAGTAAATTTCGCTATTGTATTCTTCGCCCTGTAGACCACGGGCATCTACACTGTTATTGCGAATGTTCGCATCATTAACCTTGTCATTGATATTGATCCGGGCGATACCGACCGCAATCTCATCATGAGGACGGGAGTCGATTAATCCCTTATAAACCAGACCAATATTTTGCATGTCACTGACTTGATTTGTGTCGCTATCATGTACAGTTAAGTTTACAAAACCACTCAAGCCACGAGACGCATCGCCGTTATGGGCCGTCAGTTGTTGTCTGGCCACCACCCAACCGCCTTGATGATGCTTCTTTTCAGTTGTAGTGCTAGCGATCAGTGCTGCATCCGCGGTGCTATAGTAATAGCCGGCACGGTATTCACCTGGAAGTTTGGCCACGCCAAGTTTTGCTGTCCAAACCACTTCAGCAGGAATAATCGCACCATGCGAACCATCGGTACTTAAATTAAAGCCTTTACCACGCTCTAAATTTTCCGGGTTATATTCATAGGCGCCGACTTGTGCATAGACTTCTGGAGTCAGGCTGTATTTCAGCCGTGCCGCCCACTGGCTGACGGGCCAGTTATACCACTGGTCACCGACCCAGTTCCCGACTTGTGAACCGCAGAGCGACAAGTTCTGAAAATCACAGTCGAAACTGTTGAAATCTTCACCTTCACCAAAACGGCCGACTTTAACATCCAGTTTTTGATCCAGGAATTTTTTCTTGATCCAGAAATCGGTTAAACGCCAGGTCTGGCCGCGGCCCCATACTTCTTGGACTGAACTTTTATGACCATTTAAAGCCTCAGAAGTATTCGACAAATTACGACCATTACGCTCAGTCACGGTAATTTGCGCTTCAGTATCTGGCCAGCCTAAGATTTTGTTTAAATCCAAATGCGCACCAAAAGCAAATTGATCCGCATATTCCGTACCATGACTGGAGTGGTTCTCGGAATGCATTAGCGTCGCCAGTTCACCGGTATAGCCAAGGCTGAAATCGTAACCTTTTGCTTGGAGCTCGGTACGTTTACCATTCCAGTCTCCAAACATCCATTGACTCTGTGGGTCAAAAGCATCGGCTGCATTTGCTATCTGTAACGCACAGCTGAAAGACAGCAGACTGATGCTAAAACTGAACGTTCTACATAATTTCTTCATAAGAAAGAGTCTTTATATTATTTTGTAATACAAATATGGTACTCTTGTCCATTATGTAACTTTTAATGAAATTTGTTAATTTATTGTTTTATAAAAGAATATTTATCAATATAAAATAAAGCTACCAATCTCCAGCCCCTAAATGCTGCCCAATATATAGATATTTTGTCTTAGATCGCGAAAATTTGATCGGACAGGCCAGCTGGGTTTCGGTGTGTTGACTGCCCTGCTCTAGCGGAACTTCCACCGTCCACTGTCGTTGCTCGGCCAAAGTGGAATGCAAGGCTTCATCCAGATCTAAAACAGGCTCTACGCATACATCCTGCTGCGCGAACAGCATTTTCCATTCTGCAAAAGTTCGGCTTTTAATTTTTTCCCGCAGAGCCTGTTTTACGCTTTGCTGATCTGCCAGATCAAATGAAGCTCCTTTTTCAGCAAGTAGGGGAAGATCTAATATTTGCGCCAAGCCGGTCATAAACTGTGGCTCTAAACTCCCAATCGATAAATAACGGCCATCCTGAGTTTGGTAATAGTCATAAAAGCTGCCGCCATTTAAATGCGACTGTTCCGGAAATTGTCTGGTTTTTCCTGCCAATGTTGCCGCTGCTGCCATATTATTTAAAGTGGCAACACAATCAGTCATCGAAATATCAATATATTGTCCCAAGCCACTGTGCTCACGCTCAACAACCGCGGCCAAAATACCAATGACCGCATGTAAGGAGCCTCCGGCAACATCGGCCACCTGAATACCCAATGCGGGTGGTCCACCTTGTTGGCGGCCACTATGTCCTGCAATTCCGGATAAAGCCAGGTAATTGATGTCATGACCGGCTTTATTTTTATAAGTTCCGGTCTGACCATAGCCGGTAATGGAACAATAAATCAGTCGGGGGTTAAGTGCGCTCAGTGTTGCATAATCCAGACCCAGACGCTGCATCACTCCCGGTCTAAACTGCTCAACCACAATATCGTATTCAGTAATCTTCTGTTTAATCAGCTGGATACTCTGTGCATCTTTTAAATCCAGCGCAATCGACTGCTTATTACGGTTTAAGTAACTGTGCGCCGTTGCCTGCCCATTGGCATAAGGTGGCATCAGCCGGATCAGGTCTGGACGTGTAGGCGATTCGATATGGATCACTTCTGCACCGAGGTCCGCTAAATACAAAGTGGCAAAGGGACCTGGGAGTAAAGTGGAAAAATCAAGCACTTTTAATCCGTTTAAAGCCGTAGTCATATCCGTTTTTTCTCATTTTATATTGATTTTATATGCATATTAGAAATATAAAACTCATAAAACAATGTCATGTTCAGCCATTTACCTTGATCATTTCGGCAATTTAAGATGTCAATAAGGTAAAACATCTATTGTAAATTGCCACTCAAACAATTTTTAGCGTCATTTAGGTCAACTGCAAGTGAATATAAAAGAGAAAGAGACTGAAGGATTTAATATGAGCCGCGATACGATCAGTATCCACTTCGTCAATGCGGCTCTAACCGGCGCAAAACGTCTGGGCATGGATGTCGAAACTTTATTGTCACATGTGGGCATTGAAGCGGAATTATTACGTCAGCCTAAAGCACGTATTTCTCCGGAACAATACACCCGATTTATTCAGATGCTCTGGATGGTGACCCAGGACGAACATCTCGGCTTTGATATACAGCCACGTCGTTTGGGCACTTTTGCCATTATGTGTCAGTTGATTATTCACGCGAAAACGCTAGGAGATGCCCTGGAGCTTTCTTCCCAGTTCTATAAACTGTTTGGCGATGAATGGTCGGTGATTTTAGAGCGTGACAAACATGAAGCACGTCTGGTTCCCCTTATTCCCCAAAGCATGGATCCCGATCACTTCATTACCGAAAGCATGCTGATGATCTGGCATGGTCTGGCATCCTGGCTCATCGAACGCCGTCTGCCACTCGAACGCGTTCATTTTGGCTATCCACGTCCTGCACATGCCGATGAATATGATGCCCTGTTCTTCGCACCGGTGATGCAATTCGATGCCCCACGTACCGAAATTACCTTTGCTGCGGACTATCTTGATCTCCCGGTTCGTCAAAATGAAGATACGCTGGAAGAATTCCTCAAAGCAGCGCCTGCACAGTTGCTGGTTAAATTCAAAAACACCAACTCGCTGACTTCTCGTATCCGTGAAGTGTTAAAGAGCCAGATTGGCGAAGAAATGCCGACACTCAACGATGTCGCTTCAATGTTGTACCTCTCTCCGCAAACTTTGCGTCGCCGTCTGGCTGCGGAAGGCAAAAGCTATCAGGGCGTGAAAGATGCCTTGCGTCGTGATGCCGCCATTCACCTGTTGCTGAATCCGGGCTTGACCCTGGAAGATGTCGCGCAGCAGGTCGGCTTTAGTGAAACCAGTACTTTCCACCGTGCCTTTAAAAAATGGACTGGGGTAACTCCAGGTTTATATCGCCAGTTGCACGGTTATCACTGATCACAACCGGTCTTTTCAGTTTCTCTCTATGCCCAGGTTCCGACTTGGGCTTTTTTTATTGACCAAAAACATCATCTGACCTGACCCGTTCTCATCATTGCACTTCAAAAATTAATCATTACACTCAAAAAAGTATAAAAAATTTAAAGTCATAAAAGGGAAATGCCATGAGCGAGGCTTATATCATCGATGCCATTCGCACACCACGCGGAAAAGGAAAAAAAGACGGTTCACTGCATCAAGTGAAACCGATTAGCCTGTTGACCACCTTGCTGAATGAACTGAAAGACCGTCATCAACTCGATACTTCCAAGGTGGATGATATTGTCCTGGGCTGTGTTACCCCGATTGGCGACCAGGGTGCCGACATTGCCAAAACCGCAGCCATTGCTGCCGGATGGGACAATGATGTGGCTGGAGTACAGATCAACCGCTTCTGTGCATCAGGCCTGGAAGCCGTGAACTTGGCTGCGCAAAAAGTCCGTTCGGGCTGGGAAGATATTGTGGTGGCCGGTGGGGTCGAATCCATGTCGCGCGTGCCGATGGGTTCCGATGGCGGTCCCTGGGCACTCGACCCTGAAACCAATATGGCCTGTGACTTTATTCCGCAAGGCATTGGTGCCGACCTGATTGCCACCATTGATGGTTATACACGTTCGGATGTCGATGCCTTTGCTGCCGATTCACAAAAGAAAGCCGCTGCAGCTCAAGCCAACGGTTTTTTCAGCAAATCAGTGGTCCCAATAAAAGATAAAGCCGGTGTGGTGATTCTGGACCAAGACGAATTCATTAAACCGACCACGACAGCAGAAGGCCTAGGCAAACTCAATCCAAGTTTTGCCATGATGGGACAGATGGGTTTCGATGCTATTGCCCTGCAAAAATATCCGGAAGTGGGTGCAGTCAATCATGTGCATCATGCCGGAAATTCATCAGGCATTGTTGATGGTGCGGCTGTCGTGCTGGTGGCATCCGAAAAAGCCGTTCAGGAACAGGGCTTAAAACCACGAGCCAAAGTATTGTCTACGGCACTTGTAGGCACTGATCCAACCATCATGCTGACCGGCCCTGCCCCGGCTGCACGTAAGGCTTTGGAAAAAGCCGGTTTAAGCATTGATGATATCGACCTGTTTGAAGTGAATGAAGCTTTTGCAGCTGTGGTGATGCGTTTCATTAATGAACTGAAGGTTGATCCGGCCAAAGTCAATGTCAACGGCGGTGCAATTGCCATGGGACATCCACTGGGTGCAACCGGTGCCATGATTTTGGGCACACTACTGGATGAGCTGGAACGCCAAGGCAAGAAACGTGGTCTTGCAACGCTGTGTGTCGGTGGTGGTATGGGCATCGCAACCATTATTGAATTGGTATAAGGAGAACAAAAATGAGCGCAATTCAATTTGAAAAAAATGCCGAAAATATCGTGATTTTGACCTTAGATTCTCCAAACCAGTCTGCCAATACCATGAATGCAGATTTCCGCGATGCTTTAACCGAAACTGTAGAAAAATTAAAAGCCGATGACAACATTGCAGGCATCATTTTCCGCTCGAACAAAAAAACCTTCTTTGCCGGGGGCGACCTGGATGAGCTGATTCAGGCCACCCCTGAACATGCCACCGAATTCTTCAACATGATTGAAGACATGAAAGCCAAGCTGCGTTATATCGAAACCCGTGGCATTCCTGTGGTCGCTGCCCTGAATGGCACGGCACTGGGTGGCGGTTGGGAACTGGCTTTGTGCTGTCATCATCGTATTGCCCTGAATGATCCTAAAGCCAAATTCGGTCTGCCTGAAGTGACGCTGGGTTTATTGCCTGGCGGTGGCGGTATTGTGCGCATGGTTCGTCTCTTGGGGCTACAAAATGCCTTTCCTCTACTCATGGAAGGCAAGCAATTTGGTGTAGAAAAAGCCAGATCGTTAGGGCTGATTCACGACACAGTCGGTTCTGAACAGGAGCTTTTAGACAAAGCCATCGCCTGGGTCAAAGCCAATCCGAAGTCTATGCAACCATTTGATGTGAAGGGATATAAAATTCCAGGAGGAACCCCGTCCTCTCCTGCCGTAGCACAAATGCTGGCCATTGCGCCTGCCATGCTGCGTGACAAGACCAAGGGCTGCTACCCAGCACCTGAAGCGATTATGGCGGCAGCGGTAGAAGGTGCTCAGGTCGATGTCGATACTGCGCTGACCATTGAATCACGTTACTTTACCTATCTCGCCACCGGTCAGATTTCCAAGAACATGATCGGCACTTTCTGGCATGGACTGAATGCGATTAAATCCGGTGCCAGCCGTCCCAAAGACATTGCCAAATGGAAAGCTTCTAAAGTCGGCATTTTAGGTGCCGGCATGATGGGCGCAGGCATTGCCTATGCTACAGCCTCTAAAGGCATTGCCGTAGTGCTGAAAGATGTGTCAATTGAAGCGGCTGAAAAAGGCAAAGCCTACAGCCAGAAACTGCTGGATAAAAAAGTATCGCAAGGTCGTTTAACTGCCGAGAAAAGAGATCAGGTTTTAGCCCTGATTCAGACAACCGCAGATGCTGCGGACTTGCAAGGTTGTGACCTGATCATTGAAGCGGTATTTGAAAATCCCCAGCTGAAAGCCAAAGTGACGCAAGAAGCGGAAAACTATCTGGTCGATGGAGGTCTAATGGCATCCAATACCTCAACCTTGCCCATTACAGAACTGGCTCAGGCTGCTAAAAATGAGCAGAACTTTATTGGCCTGCATTTCTTTAGTCCGGTCGATAAAATGCAACTGGTTGAAATCATCAAGGGCAAAAATACATCCAATGAGACTTTAGCCAAAGCCTATGACTTTGTACAGCAAATAGGTAAAACCCCGATTGTGGTGAATGACAGCCGTGGTTTCTTTACCAGCCGTGTGTTTGGCACCTTTGTTCAGGAAGGTCTGCGCTTATTGGCTGAAGGTGTGCATCCGGCAAGAATTGAAATGGCTGCGCTGAAAGCGGGTATGCCAGTGGGTCCACTGGCCATTCAGGATGAAGTTTCTTTAACCTTGTCTGAACATGTCGCCAATGAAGCGCGAAAAGCTTTACAGGCTGAAAGCAAAGACCTGCCGCGCTCAGCTGCGGATGACGTGATTCACAGCATGATTCATGAGTTCGGCCGTAAAGGCAAGTCCGCCGGTGCAGGCTTCTATGATTATCCGGAAGGCGGCAAAAAGCAGCTTTGGGATGGCCTGAAAAAATGGCAGCAAGATACCGAGATTTCTGAACAGGAAATGATTGACCGCTTCCTGTTTGTGCAGTCACTGGATACCTTGCGCTGCCTGGAAGAAGGTGTACTGGAATCAACGGTTGATGGCAATGTTGGCTCTATTTTCGGGATTGGTTTTGCCCCTTGGACCGGGGGTGCTTTGCAATTTTTAAATCAATATGGTTTAGAAAAAGCCCTGCTTCGTGCCAACACCTTGCAAGCAAAATACGGCGACCGCTTTAAAGCGCCGCAATTGCTCAAAGACAAGATTGCCCAAGGCGAAAAAATTTAAATCTTCTCCTGTAAAATCTTGCAAAAAAGAGAAGCGAAATGCTTCTCTTTTTTTGTGCTTGAGTACGATGCTTTTTTAAGCAAAAGAATCTCATCTGCTTTTGCCGGCTTTTATGTTATAAAGTTACATAAGTTTTAAATTTTTTTATTTATCCAGTGGGTAGACCTCTCATGACAAATAACTCTTCTCCTGAAAAATCACCTTGGGGTTGGAAAGCCGTTATTATTGTTTGTATTTTAGGTGCTTTATTTATGGGCATCTTTTATCTGGCCGTGAGCAACGAACCAGACTATATGCCGAGTCAAAAACGTAATCAAACGCATACTGCACACCAGCAGCAGTCTTCGGCTGCCGAACCTACTGCCGCTGAAATGAATATGACTGAAGAAGAACATGCACATATGACAGACCATGCCGAAGCATCAAGTGCACACAGTCACTAAAGCATTATCGGCGTATCAAAGCGGGCTTTATCACCCGCTTTTTTAATGTCATTTCAAATTGATGCGTTTTGTACACTTTTTTGAGCCTTTAAATAATGGTCAATTTGCACCAAGGCGGACTGCACTGCTTTGGCTTTACCCTGCGGCTGCAGATCGGTACCTTCTGCATAAATAAAATCGACATCCTCAATACCGACCAGCCCCAATACAGCAGTCAAATAAGGTGTGACGGCATCGGTTGTCAAACCTTGATGAATACCGCCTCTTGAACTGAAAACAGCCGCTTTAACCCCTTGAATTAATCCCACAGGTGCTGTTTCAGTATATTGAAAAGTGACACGTGCCCGTGCAATCAAATCAAACCAGTTTTTCAACTGAGTCGGCACATTCAAGTTATACATCGGCACCGCAATCAGCAATAAATCACAGTGCTGAAGTTCCTGAATAAATTGATCCGACAAGGCAACGGCGCGCTTAATCTCAGGTTTTTCATTCACCTCGCCTCGCAGGGCCTGAAACAGTTCCAAGTCCAATACCGGCAAATGCATCGCAGCCAAGTCATGTTCAATGACCTGATCTTCAAAACCCTGCTGCTGACGCGTCTGTAAATAGGCATCTATCAGCTGATTGCTCATGGATTGACTCTGCATAAAACTGGATTTAAGCACCAAAATTTGACTCATGATCTGGCTCACTCTGTTCATTGAGCACAAGATTAGCATTGCCAAATTAGATGCAAAAGCGATAATAAATCATCACATTGATTCCATACTGGAAACAAAAATGCGCCTTACGGATCTGAAAAGCCTGAATGCCTTTATGACTGTGGTTGAATTAGGCAGTTTTACTCAAGCGGCTGAAAAATTGCATCTCACCCGTTCTGCCGTCAGTAAAATGGTCGCCAAGCTGGAACAGCAAATGGGCGCTGTGCTGCTGACCCGCAATACCCGCCATGTGACCTTGACCGACGAAGGTGCAGTATTTTATGAATACAGCCAGCGTGCTGTACAGGAACTGCTGACCGCCGAAAATCTGCTGGACAGCAGCAGTCAACATATTCGAGGCTCATTACGCCTGTCCATGCCTGTTTTATTCGGTCAAAAATTTATTGTGCCGATACTGAAAACCTTGTCCGAACAACATCCTGAATTAAATATAGAACTGTCTTTTAATGATCGGCGGGTCGATTTAATTGAAGATAATTTTGATCTTGCTATTCGAATTGGCCATCTGGAAGACAGCAGTCAGCTGATTGCAAAAAAGATTGGCCAACATGCAATGTGGCTTTGCGCCACACCACATTATTTAGAACAGCATGGCACCCCGTCATCGCTCACGGACTTAGAACAGCAACATCTGATTCGCTATGCGAAATCAGGTCAAATGCAAGCTTGGCAATTTAAAGACCCAAATCTGAAAACCATAAAATACAGGCCAAATGGCAACATCCAGATGGACGATATGCAGGCTATTTTAGACTACACTTTAATGGGTGGTGGAATTAGCTGGCTTCCATCGTGGCTGATTCAGCCTTATCTGCAATCAGGACGGTTGAAGCACTTGCTTGCAGATCATTCAAGTGCCGACTATCCCATTCAAATCGTCTGGAAACAGTCTCATTTTTTGCCCTTACGCATCCGTATCACCATTGATCTGATCGCCCAATCACTACAGCAGCATCTGACTGATGCTTAACTACTGTAATCAGCAGATGATTAAAGTTTCAAATACATATCAATATGTGGAATGCCACAGTCCAGGTATTCCTCGCCCTGCACCTGAAAACCCAAACCTGCATAAAACTGAATGGCATGCACTTGCGATGACAGCTTTAAAAATTTACGCTGTTCGGATTTCGCTTGCTCGATAATGGCTTGCATCAGTAATTTGCCAATGCCCAAACCGCGATGTGACTTCAATACCGCTACACGGCCAATGCTGTTATTTTGCAATAATCGTGCAGTCGCAATGGGCTGATGCTGATCATAAACTGCAAATTGCAATGACACAGTGTCTTCTGCATCCCATTCATCTTCCGGGGCAATCTGCTGTTCCTGAATAAACACCGCTTCTCGAATCGGCTTAATCTCCTGCTGCAAGGCAGCCCATGATCCCGAAACAATCTTAAATTGGCTCATTTTCATTCCTCAGCACTTACAGCCAATATCCTGCTGATCCCACTGATCATTTAGCAACAATTCCAGAGAATGCTTTTGAATGCCATACATCTGTTTTAAGGCCTGAATCTGGGCCAAAACCTGTGGGTCAGGCTCACGATAATCTTTGCGTTTGGTGGCCAGAATCATCTTGTTTTTACTGGTATGTTCCAGCGCCACAAACTCAAACACCTTGGTTTCATAGCCATAGGCTTTGAGCAATAAAGCGCGAATGGTATCGGTCAGCATTTCAGCCTGCTGTCCGGCATGAATGCCAAATTGTAACATCGGTTTCAGCACTTCAGGGCTTTTAAGCTGTGGACGCAGTTCTTTATGACAGCACGGCGCGCACATGATCATTTGTGCATTTAAGCGAATCCCGGTATGAATGGCAAAGTCGGTTGCCACATCACAAGCATGCAGCGCAATCATGACATCGAGATGTTCCGGCTGATAGGTACGGACATCGCCCTGGAAAAAATCCAGTTGCTGAAAATCGGAACGCTGCGCAACGTCCTGACAAAACTCCACCATTTTCGGATTCAGCTCGACCCCGGTGACAAAAGGCGTCTGCCCGTGTTTGGCCAGATAATCATATAAGGCAAAAGTCAGATAGCCTTTGCCTGAACCAAAATCCACCACACGCAGTGCATGATCGTGTTGCTGAATTTGATCCAGAGCACCTGAGAAAATTTCGACAAATTTATTAATCTGCTTCCATTTTCGTGCCATGCTCGGAATAATCTGCGCGTTATGGTCGGTAATGCCGAGCGGTTGTAAAAAATAGCTGTCCTGATCGACATAGCGATGCTTGGCACGGTCATGGCCTTGCTGGGTCTCAGCAGGATTCACTGGTGTACCGGCCTTTTTACTGCTGCTCAGCATGGCTTTTTTCTTGTTCTTTTTCAGTTGCAGTTCTTCGCCCGCAGTAAACAGATTGGCCTGCTTCGATTGCGCCAACAATGACTGCACCACGGGCACCGCTTCTGCCAAAGGATAATTTTTAGTGACATCCTGAGTCTTGTAACGGTACAGACAACTGAGCACTGGCTGGTTTTGCAGTGAAATGACTCGCAAGGTCATTTTCTCCAAATGCTCCAGCTCACCTTTATACTGGCTAATAATCATTCGATCAAAACTATGTGTTTCAATGGCTTGCTGAAAAGCGTCTAAGAATTTTTGTTCCTGAATAAAAGGAGAAGCCGGTTGAGACATATACATCACTCGAATAAATTAAGCCATCAGTTTAAAACTTCTTACTTTAAAGGTAAAACTGCATTACTATACAAGTGTATTTTTAATTATAGAAAATAAATAATGACAACTTCCCAGCTGCAGGCTTACGATCCCCATGAAGAAAAAATCAATGCGATCAGTCATGCATTTGGCGCACTCCTAGCGCTTATTGCCAGTATTTTTATGCTGATCAAAGGCAGTGATTTACCGCTCGGACAATTTATTGGACTGTGCGTGTATGCACTCAGCATGATTTTACTTTTTTCTGCATCCAGCCTGTACCATTATGCCGAATCGCCACAACGTCGTGGCTGGTACAAAAAACTGGACCATACTGCCATTTATTACCTGATTGCAGGAACCTATACCCCGTTCCTGTCCATTGCCATTCCTACAGCCAAGGCACAATATTTATTAATCGCCCTTTGGCTGATTGCCGCCATTGGCACACTATTCAAATTGGTTCTCATTCATCGTTTCCAGAAAATTTCACTCATCGCCTATTTGGTCATGGGGTGGCTGGCTTTACTGGTTATGGATGATATGCAACACTTTTTAAGTACCCCAGCCTTAACCTATCTGATCGTTGGCGGGCTTGCTTACACCATGGGTGCATTGTTTTATGCGCTAAAAAAGGTAAGATACACGCACGCTATCTGGCATATTTTTGTATTGATCGGTGCAGGATCACATTTTCTGTCTATCTATCTTTACGTGATTTAATCCTCTCATTCTTCATTTCAGTGACCCTGAGCGAGTTGAGTAGAGAAGATTCTTCGTTGTTTTTTTAAAAAATTACGCCTTTTTTAAAAAGATTACGCTTTTAAAATTAAGTTTTTTTATTTTTAGTAAGTGTAAGGTCATCCATGGCGTCATCAGATTCTATTGCTGCTTCAGAAGAAGCCGCAACCAATTCAAAATTCCGCGTTCTTACTGCAAGTCTTGTCGGTACAACAATCGAGTTTTTCGATTTTTATATTTACGCAACGGCAGCAGTCATTATTTTTCCACATCTGTTCTTTCCAGCCAGCACAGATCCCACCACGGCAACCATTCAGTCTTTAGCCACCTTTGCGATTGCCTTTATTGCGCGTCCGATTGGTGCTGCCCTGTTTGGACATTTGGGTGACCGGATTGGCCGTAAGGCAACCCTGGTCGCAGCCTTGCTGACCATGGGTATTTCGACCGTATGTATCGGTTTATTGCCGACTTATGCTCAAGTGGGTCTTGTTGCACCGCTATTGCTTGCTCTTTGCCGTTTAGGTCAAGGTCTGGGCTTAGGCGGTGAATGGAGTGGCGCGGTTCTTCTTGCAACTGAAAATGCACCTGAAGGTAAACGTGCCTGGTACGGCATGTTCCCGCAACTTGGGGCACCAATCGGCTTTATCCTGGCGACAGGTTCGTTTATTACCCTTGGCGCATTGATGTCGGAACAGGACTTTATGCAATGGGGCTGGCGTATCCCGTTTATTTCAAGTGCGTTACTGGTGATTGTGGGTTTATGGATTCGCCTGAAACTGCATGAGACACCCGCCTTCCAGAAAGTATTGGATAAGCAGAAAGAAGTAAATATTCCGTTCAAAGAAGTGTTGACCAAACACTGGGGCATGCTGATTCTCGGTACCATCGCTGCCATCTGTACCTTTGTGGTGTTCTACCTCACCACGGTATTTGCCTTAAACTGGGGAACCACCAAGCTTGGTTACACACGTTCTGAATTTCTGGAACTGCAACTGGTTGCCACTTTATGCTTTGCTGCATTCATTCCACTTTCTGCCGTGTTTGCGGAAAAATTTGGTCGTAAAGCCACTTCAATTGGCGTATGTATCGTTTCAGCCTTGTTTGGCCTGGTGTTCTCAAGCATGCTTGAATCTGGCAGTACGATTGTCGTCTTCCTGTTCTTATGTATTGGTCTGGCGATCATGGGCTTAACCTATGGCCCGATTGGTACGGTACTGTCTGAAATTTTCCCGACTTCAGTTCGTTATACCGGTTCGGCATTAACCTTTAACCTTGCCGGTATTTTTGGGGCGTCTTTTGCACCCCTTATTGCAACCAAGCTTGCAACGACATATGGTTTATATGCCGTAGGTTATTATTTAACCGCCGCCTCTCTTCTTTCACTGCTTGCCTTCCTGGCCATTCGTGAAACCAAAAATGAAGATGTAAACAACCAGGTTTAATTTCATCCAGACATAAAAAACCAGCGTTATCCACGCTGGTTTTTTTATAATTTAAACCTGCTCATCGCTTAAAATCTGTTGATAGATTTCTTCAAACCTGCTTCGTTCTCCCCCCGCATTGTAGTAACTCGAAACAATCCAAGTGACCAGCTGACGGTAGGTTTCCGTTCCATATAAATGATCCAGCAAAGCTTCCACAGTACTGTCATTAAAGCCAAAATCACCAATCAGTTGCTGAAACTTTTGATAAAACCTGCTGGCAAATGCGGGTGTATTGACCACATCGCTTTCGGCTTGCAAAAAAGCCTGTTGCAAAGCGAGCAGGCCCATTTCCAGCTGTGACGATTGCGCAGCAGTTAAATCAAAAAACTGTCCCACTTCCTGCGAAAAAGACATCGGCCTCTCCTCATTCTTGTTTTATTCAATGCTTATTATTTTATCGCATGTCACATATAGGACAACCCATTATTGAGCCTTAAATCAGCTCAATAATATCAATGGTCGGCGGTACCCGAAAACGAAAAGGCACACCCACCATTCCTGTGCCTACAGTCACAAAAACATCTGCATTTTCATGTTGGTACAACCCTTTTTTATGTCCAAGAATGGAGACTTTTTTCATGATGTAATTGGTCAGCCAAGGCAGTTCCACCTGTCCGCCATGAGTATGCCCCGACAGCATAAGAGGGCGTGTCGGCAATTGCGGTACCATATCCACCGTATCCGGGTTATGCGACAAAATTACCCAGGGTTTGTCTTGCGGCAAATCCGGCATATAACGCATATCGGTTTTTCCGGCCCATAAATCGCCCACGCCCAGCAACCTGAATTCATCAAATTCAACAATTTGACCTTCGATATCAATCACGTTATTCACTTTAAGCGCATGTTGCAATAATTGTAGAATCGGCGGTCCGGGATACTGTTCGTCATGATTGCCGTTCACCGAATACACCGGCGCATTGATATTTTGTAAAATGGCCAGTTCATCTGCCAGTTTGTTTTCCGGTTCATAGGTCCAGTCCCCTGCGACCACCACCAGGTCGGGATTCTGCTGATTAATTTTATCGACAATAATTTTCAGCTGGCGTTCATGCCCGGAAAACAGTCCGATATGTAAATCGGCAATCAAGGCAATTTTGACGGGGCTTTGCAGGTTTTGTTCCGGATTGAGCTGGTATTGCAGGGTTTTAACCATGACATGCTGAGGCTCGATAAAACGGGCATAAATCAGCACGCAGCTCAGCAAGAAAATAAATACCGCCTGGTGAATAGAGTAATAGCCACTCCAGCCGGCATATAAACTAAAGAAAAACAGCGGAAACAGTAAATAGGATAAGTAAAAGGCCAATAAATGTACAAATGCCTTAAAGGGATGAATGGTTTCTGTTCGGGTTTGGCTCAGCCAGGCCTGCGCAATACCCCATATGCCAAGTACTGCAAAACACAAGTAAAAATAAAAAATGACTGAGTGTGAATCCCACATATTATCTTCTCTAATCTTGACGCTGATATTACATCATTCATCTATTACGATATTTATCTTTTCACAGCTCACAATTATACTCAAACCAATTTTTGGTATTGTTTACACCTTATGACGCGATCTTCTCATCAGCACACACACTTACACAGCGGTCAATCACCTGGCACAGCCAGCTATAAAACCACTGTATTATTAAGTTGCAGTCTGCTGCTGGGGATTCCGGCATGTTCCACCCTTCCCAAACAAATACCGCAGCCAGTTGAATATTCATTTGACACCAAAACCGAACAGACCTCCCTGGCTAAAATCATTTTGCCCTTGAGGGAACAAAACCCCAACCTGACCGGCTATCATGTTCTGTACGACCCGCTTGAGGCATTGGCAGCACGTATCCATTTAATTGATAAAGCAGAAAAAACTTTAGATTTACAATACTACATTTGGGACAACGATAAAATTGGTGCGTTGGCCCTGCACTCTATCATTCAAGCAGCGGACCGGGGCGTAAAGGTCCGCTTATTGATGGATGACAACAATGCCAAAAAGATGGAAGGCATTTATCTGGCCCTCGATCAGCATCAGAATATTGATGTGCGTCTGTATAATCCTTACCGTTTTAGACATTACCGTGCCATGGACATGGTGCTGGATTTAAAACGGATCAACCGTCGCATGCATAACAAAAGCTTTATTGCAGACAACCAGATTGCATTAATTGGTGGTCGCAATATGAGTAACCAGTATTATAACGTCAGTGACAATTATCAGTTTTCCGATGTCGACGTGATGCTGGTTGGTGCTGCATCGGATGAAATTATTCATTCTTTTGATGAATACTGGAATGACGATTATGCTTTTCCAGTCAAGCAAATTGTCAATCCAAACCATTATTCCTTGCGTTTTGACAGCCTGAAAAAACAGCTCGAGGAACATTCGCAAAATATTACCGTGCAGAATTATCTCGATTTAGCCACCCGATCACATGCTTTTGAAAACTGGCTCAATAACAGCATTCAATTTGACTGGGTCAAAGCGGAAGTGGTCAGTGATTCACCGAGTAAAATCCGCGCAAAGGCCAAAAAAGAACAGCATCTGAATTTTCAGCTGATTAACCGTTTAGAAAAACCCCAACACAGTGTCGATATTATTTCCGCTTATTTTGTTCCGGAAAAAAAAGGCGAAAAGATGCTGAGTGAGCTGGCTCAAAACAATATCAATGTGCGGGTACTCACCAATTCCTTTAAAGCCAATGATGTGGCGTTGGTGCATGCCTTTTATGGCAAATACCGCAAGGATTTACTTCAGAATAATGTCCAGCTTTACGAGTTTCTGTCTGCACCGGAAACCGAAAACTTGAATGCCCATACCCAGGAAATTGCAGAAAAAGCCAAAGTCAGCATTAAAGGTTTAAGCCGTTCCAGCCTGCATGCCAAACTGATGGCCATAGATGAGAAGCAGGTATTTATTGGTTCTTTTAATTTCGACCCACGTTCCGCTTATTTAAATACCGAAATTGGCGTATTGCTGGACAGCCCGAACCTGGCGAAACAGATTCATTCCACCATGGACCAGAACCTGTCTAAATATGCCTATAAACTGGTGTTAAATGCCAACAATAAAATCAACTGGCAAATTAAACGTCATGATGGCAGCATCAAAACTTATCAGAAAGAACCCAAGATGAAATGGTGGCAAAAAGCCGGTGTTAAAATCATTTCCTGGTTACCGGTCGAAGGCTTTATGTAAGCCTTCATGACTGCTTGGACAGAAGTGTTGCAGGTGACGCCTTCAGGACTTTTTGCTGTAACCGCCCCAAACCTTCAATCATTTGCGCTTGCACTTCTTCAGTCAAGCTTTCAATAGTATGCCCTTGCACAGTAATTGCCGGCAATGCCATTAAATGTGCAGTAACTTTGGGCATTTCCAGCACTTTTTTGACATGGTCGGCAAAGCTAAGATCTCCAACAAATGGCGCGATGGTATCCAATTCCCCATCCTGATTCACATAACAAATCAAACAAATTTGCACCGGACGATTGGCATCAATGGCAGCCCCTAAAATACGGCCATAGATTTTTTTAATTTTACTGCCATCCGAAGTGGTGGCTTCCGGAAAAAATAACACCGGAATATCGCGTTTTAAAAAATTGGTAATTTGCTCTTTAATTTTAATTGAATCACCAGAACCCCGCTTAATAAATAAGGTACCGCCGCCCTTGGCCAGTTTGCCCAGAATCGGCCATTTTTCAATTTCCGCTTTGGCTAAAAAGAACACCCGTGCCCCTGAACCCAAAACGGCAATATCCAGCCAGGAAACATGATTGCTCACCCACAGCGCGGGTTCGCGTGGAATTACCCCATGCACCTGAATTTCAAGGTTAAATACTTTGCATAATTCGCGGCAGAAATGCTGTACATAACGCGTATTACAGGGATTATTCGGGTCTTTATATAAACGATGGCGAAAAACCAGATAAAATCCCTGAATAATTGCCGCTAAACCAGCCAATAACTTTTTGCTATATAAGAAAAATTTAGACAAGCCATTTAACGATGAACTTTCAGTTAGGGGGGATTGAGTCATAGATGGATCACTAATTATTAGCTACAACGTTTAATCATTTATTTACTGTCATTCTATACTGTTCATTTTAAACTTGCATTGATCATAAAAATTTAAATCAGCAATTCACTTTTTAAAACCAGTAGACTGAGTCAATAAATCATTTATTTTTATCATAAATAAAGAGATGAAATAATGTGCTAAAAATTAAAAAAAAAAGATTCGGATACATCTCCGTGATTTGCTGCTTTTAATCAC
Source organism: Acinetobacter sp. G11 (assembly GCF_049808495.1). Lineage (NCBI taxonomy): Bacteria > Pseudomonadati > Pseudomonadota > Gammaproteobacteria > Moraxellales > Moraxellaceae > Acinetobacter > Acinetobacter sp. G11. Next base: position 11,967 of record NZ_JBNCAT010000001.1, on the reverse strand, counting down.
TGCTTTTTAGAAGTCCCTGCTCATAAAAACACGCCCGGGACTGAATATCTTGTTACGATGCTTTGTTAAGTTTTTGCTATTTTTCCCTCTGCCTGTGCATTTTCAACTAAAATGAAATTTTAACGCAGTAGAGATCATCGTTAGTGGAATATTTTGAGCAACATCAGGGTGGTGAACGAACAATCTTAGTGAGTGTATCGGTACAGCTATTAGATGACCTTGATGCAGAAGAATTTCGTTTACTGGCAGAATCTGCCGGTGCTGAAATTTTGGAACATATTAGTGCTCAACGTATTAAACCCGATCCCAAACTGTTTATCGGTTCTGGCAAGGCCGAAGAAATTGCTGCTCTAGTACAGGACCTTGAAGCCAATCTGGTTATTTTCGATCATTCGCTGACACCCGCTCAAGCGCGTAATTTAGAAAAAATCATGCTTTGCCGTGTGGTGGACCGCACCGAACTGATTTTAGATATTTTTGCGCAACGTGCCCGGACCTATGAAGGCAAATTGCAAGTCGAACTGGCACAGTTACAGCACCTTTCCTCGCGTTTAGTGCGTAGCCGGAGCAATCTTGACAGTCAAAAAGGCGGGATTGGCTTACGCGGCCCGGGTGAAACCTTGCTGGAAACAGACCGCCGTTTACTGCGTATCCGCATGGGGCAACTCAAAGCCAAACTGGATAAAGTTCGCCAAACCCGCATGCAAGGTCGTGTTGCACGGCAAAAGGCCGCTGTGCCGACCGTATCTTTAGTCGGTTATACCAATGCCGGCAAATCCACCCTGTTTAATATTCTGGCCAAGAGCGATGTTTACGCGGCAGATCAGCTGTTTGCAACCTTGGACCCTACACTGCGCCGTCTGGAGTGGGATGGAATTGGACGTTTGGTTCTGGCAGATACCGTGGGTTTCGTGCGTAATCTCTCGCATTCTTTAGTCGAGTCCTTTAAGGCAACGCTGGAAGAAACACTGGAAGCCACCTTGCTGCTGCATGTGATTGATTCCAGCAGCCCAGACATGCTGGAACAGATTGAAGCGGTAGAGTCGGTACTCAAGGAAATTGGCGCCAATGTGCCGGTCCTGCGCGTCTACAACAAAATTGATGTCAGCGGTGAAGATGCCAAAATTGTCTATGCCAAACCGCACATGCCCGATCGGGTCTATGTATCCGCACACACAGGCAAAGGTTTAGACCTGCTGCGTCAAGCGGTGCAAGAATGTTTGATGGGCCAGATTCAAAGCTTCGAGCTGAAGTTAAAGCCTGCCTATGGCAAATTACGTACTCAACTGTATGCCTTGAATGTCATTCAATCTGAACATTATGATGATGTAGGTAATCTGCATTTGCATGTGATTATGGCGCCACAAAAGCTGGAACAGCTGATTAAACAGGCACATTTACCTATAGATGAAATTCTGGGGCACAAGGCTGCACAATTTAAACGGCCGCTTGAGGAATTTGAAATAAAAAGATAAATCAGTTAAAACGTGACAAGTGTAATTATAATTGTTGGTAAAAATGGACTGGATAAAAACAATCGACTGGCCAGCCTGGATTGGCACCCTGGCATTAATCATCTGTTTCCGTGAAGGCGCAGTATGGTTAACCACACAATTTCACCATCCTGAGCTGGGTAATCTAGTGGGCTTGATCAGCCTATTGGCGACTTTATTCATTTGGAGAAGTTTCAGGAAATTACCCAGTCGCCTGGTCGATACCAATAACAAGATCATGAAAGAAAGTGCCTTTGCCTTTTTGCCCATTAGCGCAGGGTCCCTGATTATGCTGACTCAAATGGGCAGGGAAATGCCGGCTTTTCTGCTGGTCATGTTTGTAAGCACCCTGATTCCATTGTGGATCTATGCAAAAATGTCCAAGCGCTGGTTATAGGGAAATTATATGTTTGCAGTACTCTCCGGTTTTTTCATTACCCTGATCGCCTATCTGGTCGCAAAACCGATCAATAAACGCCTGCCGCAAATTCCGGTCATTGTGATTGGCATGTTTTTGATTATTGGCTTGCTGTTGTCATTCGGGATTCGTTATGAATCTTATATGGCACAGGTCAATCCGCTTTTTAATCGCCTCTTGGGCTATGTCACCGTTGCATTGGCCATTCCCCTAGCCGCCATGCGTTATGATGATCTGCCGCTAAAAGCCATGCTCGGAATTCTGGTGTTTGCCAGTATCAGTGCAGTCGCGTTACCGATGGGACTTGCCTATTTATTGCATATGACCGACTCCAGCATTATGGCCTTTGCTACACGTGCCGTGACTACACCAATCGCCATTAATATTGCCACGCTGTTACATGCACCTATAAGCATGGTTATTCTGATTGTGATTTTATCCGGAGTGATTGGCGCTGCCTTTTCGCCATTGATCTTGCGTCATATCAATGATGAACGCGCTTCGGGTCTGGCATTAGGTCTGGCCGCGCATGCCATTGGAACAGCACAGGCATGGCAAAGAGGCAGTGTGGCAGGACGCTATGCCGCTTTTGGCATGGCTGTGAATGCTGTATTTACAGCCATATGGCTGCCTACATTTATACTGTATTTACAAAAAATGTGACCAAACAGTCATTTGCATTAATAATGATTGTTGCCTGTCAAAAATACTCCTAGTATCAAGAATACTGTTAGTGGAATGAAGGAACATTCAAATGGTCAAGATGAAACTTACTATTGCATTAATATGCTCAACTTTAGCGAGTTTTGCCCTAGCTCAAGACCTTACAGGAACGTGGAAAAATATTGATGATAAAACCGGTTCATCAAAAGCCATTCTTGAAATTCGTCAGGAAAATAATGGCACTTATACCGCACAAGTGGTCAAAGTCACTCCGCGTCCTGGCTATACGCCCAAAGAAATTTGCGTCAAATGTCCGGCACCTTATACCAATCAGCCTATTCTAGGCATGGATGTCTTGAAAGGTTTAAAACACGTAGAAGGACCCAACTATGCGAATGGTAAAATTATTGATCCGCTCTCTGGACATATCTACAGCATGAAAGCGAAATTAAGTCCAAATGGTAAACGCTTGACCCTGCGTGGTTATGTCGGGGTTTCAGCATTAGGCCGTAGTCAGACCTGGATTAGAAATGACTAAATATGACAAAAAGCCACACTATGTGGCTTTTTTCTTCACTGATATTTAAATAATTCACATTATATTTCATTTTTATGAAACAGTGGGTTGACTAATTTTTAAACGATAACTATATCTTTATATAAATTAAAAAAAATATTTTCCACACTTCCAGGAGTTAATATGAAGAAAAATCTATTATTTACTGCTTTTGCTAGTGTAGTTTTCAGTGGGAATGTATTGGCAAATGATCTTAGCGGAACATGGAAAACTATTGACGATAAAACAGGCTCATCAAAAGCGATTCTTGAAATGCGTCAAGAAAGCAATGGAACCTATACGGCAAAAATTGTAAAAGTCACTCCTCGTCCGGGTTATACCCCAAAAGAAACCTGTGTAAATTGTCCAGCACCCTATACAGACAAACCCATCTTAGGATTAGATATTTTAACCGGCTTGAAACCTGCCGGGAATAATCAGTTTGTAAATGCCAAAGTTCTTGACCCGCTGAACGGTAAAATCTATAGCGGCAAAGCAAAGTTAAGCCCGAACGGTAAACGTCTCACTCTACGCGGTTATGTCGGTGTGTCTGCGCTTGGCCGTAGCCAGACCTGGATTAAACAAGATTAAATGATGCAGATTACAGCTCGGCATAGATGGGGAGCATGGTACGAATGAGCACTTAAAAACTTAATTCCAAAGACTGCTCAATTTCGTATTGCTTCCCCCCACTTTAAATAAGTCTTCAGGATGACTGACTTATACAGATGAGGAAATCTTATGAAAAAAATAGCAATCACCACTACATTTTTTGTAGCACTATTCAGCAGTTTTTCAATTTTTGCTCAGGACATCATTGGCACATGGATACAAATTGATGATAAAACCGGTTCACCTAAAGCACTGATTGAAATTCAAAAGCAAACGGATGGAACCTATGCCGGAAAAATTATCAAAGTAACGCCACGCCCAGGCTATACTCCCCGAGAAACATGTTTCCAATGTCCACCCCCTTATACCAATCAGCCAATACTAGGGTTAGAAATTTTTAAAGGCTTAAAACAGGTCAATGGAAATAATTATGCAAATGGTCGTGTACTTGACCCTTTAACCGGGAAAATATATGGCTTGAAAGGACGGATGACCCCGAACGGTAAACGTCTTATTCTACGTGGTTATGTAGGAATTTCTGCTTTGGGGCGAACTCAGACCTGGATCAGGAGCGACTGAATATGACAAAAAGCCGCACTATGTGGCTTTTTTATTCACTGATATTTAAATAGTTCGCATTATTCTTCATTTTCAGGACCCATTATATTGACTAATTTATAAACACTCCTAATATGTTTTTTATAGATTAAAAAAATTATTCAGCACAACCGTAGGAAATTAAATGAAAAAAAATATCTTACTTACTGCTCTTGCCAGTTTAGCTTTTAGTGGAAATCTATTGGCACAAGATCTATCGGGCACATGGCAACAAATTGATGATAAAACCGGTTCACCTAAAGCAATTATTGAAATTCGTAAAGATGCAAATGATATTTATACGGGTAAAATTGTAAAAGTGACACCTCGCCCAGGGTATACACCTCAAAAGACATGCAACAAATGCCCGGTACCCTATACCAATCAACCGATTTTAGGTATGGATGTCCTCACCGGGTTAAAGCATGTAGAAGGTACGAATAACTATGAAAAAGGCCGTGTGATCGATCCTTTAGCCGGCAAAATTTATGATGCCAAAGTTCGACTGAACGCCAATGGAAAACGGCTCACCCTACGTGGTTATATCGGTATCTCGGCATTGGGTCGCAGTCAAACCTGGTTACGGGTCGATTAATCCAAATCTCTGTTTTTAATTAAAAAGCCACAATATAGTGGCTTTTTATCCAAATCGGCTTAAAACTGTTTGCTTGACTCTAGAGTATATTGACTAATTACTTTATCTATCTAATATATCCGTTAATTAGAAAATGAAAGATTAAGTGAGAGTCTTATATGCAAAAGAATCTATTGCTGGCTGCTTTTGCTGCTACACTTTTCAGTGGGAATGTTTTCGCTCAAGACATTTCTGGAACATGGCAGCAAATTGACGATAAGACCGGTGCTGCAAAAGCGATTATTAAAATTAATAAAGAAAACAATAATACATTTACCGGGAAAATTATTAAAGTTACTCCTCGCCCAGGTTATACCCCACGAGAGACATGTAATAATTGTCCAGCACCCTATACCAATCAGCCAATTTTGGGTATGGAAATTCTAAAGGGCTTAAAACATGTATCTGGAACCAATAACTACGAAAAAGGCCGTGTTATAGATCCTCTAGCGGGTAAAGTTTATGACGCCAAAATCAGACTGAATGCAACAGGCAAGCGTTTAACCTTAAGGGCTTATATGGGTATTTCCACCTTAGGACGCAGCCAGACCTGGATCAGACTTGACTAAGCAGGTTTAAATATGAAAAAGCCACATCATGTGGCTTTTTCATTATGGCTTAGCTTGAGGATGACATGACCGGATTATCGACCTTAAATAATTCTTTATCTTCCAATCGATACGCAATCAGTTGATTTCCCCAAACACACCCCCCATCCACATTCTGAATCTGTGGCGTAATGGTTTTCCCTTGTAATCCAGCCCAGTGTCCAAAGATAATTTGATGGGTTTTGGCCGCTTTGGACTCAAAGTCAAACCAGGGCTGAAAGCCTTCAGGCATCGGGTCATCCAGAGAATCTTTAAAGCAGAATTCCATTCGCCCTTCTGCATTGGTTAAACGCATACGGGTCAAATAATTGGTAATACAACGCAAGCGCGCATTGCCTTGCAAATCATCTGACCAAAGATCGGGTTCCGTACCGTACATTTCTGCCAGGAAAGCATCTACCACAGCAAAATCATCATGAGCAATGACCGCTTCTATTTCTTTTGCCAATGCTGCAGTTTGTTCTGCTGACCAAAGGCAAGGAATACCGGCATGGGTCAATATGGTTTGCTCATTCGGGAACAGGCATAAAGGCTGTTTACGCAACCAGTCAATTAAATCATCGCTATCAATCGCATCAATTACATCGCGGGTGTTGTCTTTTTCTTTCAGCTCTTTTAAACCACGTGCACATGCCAACAGGGTCAAATCATGATTGCCCAGTACTGTCGCTGCCACGCCACGGTCTACCAGTTTTTTAATAAAGCGCAGCGCACCCAGCGAGTTTTCACCCCGTGCCACCAGATCGCCTGCAAACCAGATAAAATCCTGATCCGGATCGAACTTGATTTCTTTCAGCAAGCTTTTTAAGGCTTCAAAACAGCCTTGAACATCACCAATCACATAATTATATCGAATATTCGAATCTGCCACTTAATCCACCATTTGATCTGCTAATGCAACAAATTGAGCCAAGGTCAAAGTTTCTGGACGCGCCATCGGATCAACACCTGCTTTTTCAAATCCTTCTTCAACCAGCATGCCTTTTAAACTGTTGCGCAAAGTTTTACGACGCTGGGTAAAGACATGTGAAACCAGACGCGCCAAGGCTTTTTCATTTTTTGCCACAATCGGTTTAACATCGTACGGCTCTAGACGGAACACCGCAGACGTCACTTTTGGAGGAGGATTAAATGATCCTGGTGGCACTTCAAACAGGAAAGTCGGTTTACAGTAATACTGGATCATCACCGACAAACGGCCATATTCTTTGGTATTGGGTGATGCAGTAATACGGTCAACCACTTCCTTTTGCAGCATGAAGTGCATGTCTTTGACTTTGTCGCCAAATTCCAGGAGATGGAACAGCAGCGGTGTTGAAATATTATAAGGCAGGTTACCCACCACACGTAGCGGACGGCCTTCCTGAAATAACTCAGTAAAGTCGTATTTCAAGGCATCCGTTTCAACAATGGTCAAACGCTCAGGATGTGGCACACGACCTGGCAAGCCTGCCGCCAGGTCACGGTCAAGTTCAACCACAGTTAAGGCATCACATTCACCAATTAAAGGTGAAGTCAATGCAGCAAGACCCGGACCAATTTCAACAATGTTATCGCCAGAACGTGGATTCACTGAACGGACAATTTTGGCAATGACACGTTGGTCATGTAAGAAGTTTTGCCCAAAACGCTTACGCGTGTGATGCCCTTCATCTTTGGGGTTTAAGGCATTAATCTGATACATAAACATTTCCAACGTGTAATAAAGACAAGATCACTGACGCGCAAGTTGGAGCGCCAAATCCACAGCCACATGCAAGCTTGAGCTTTTTGCCAGACCTGTACCTGCAAGGGAGAGTGCTGTGCCATGATCGACAGAAGTTCGGATAAACGGTAAGCCCAAAGTAATATTGATGGCTTCACCAAAACCCTGTGATTTTAACACAGGTAAGCCCTGATCGTGATACATCGCCAGCACGGCATCGGCATCTTTTAAATTTTCAGGAGTAAATAAGGTATCCGCAGGTAAGCTTAAACTCATGTTGATGCCCTGAGTACGATAAGTTTCCAGCACAGGATTAATCACCTCAATTTCTTCCATCCCCAAATAGCCATCTTCCCCTGCATGCGGATTTAAACCGCACACCAGAATATGGGGATGATCAATCCTGAATTTGGTTTTTAAATCGTGGATTAAGATATCAATCACCTGATGCAGGCGTTCAGGCGTGATCGCATCAGGCACATCACGTAAAGCCAGATGCGTGGTCACCAGTGCCACCCTTAAAGTCCTGGTAGCGAGCATCATCACCACGCGATCGACACCAGCAAATTCCTGATAATATTCAGTATGCCCGCTAAAATGAATACCCGCTTCATTGATAATGGATTTCTGTACGGGTGCGGTGGCTACCCCGACACTTTTACCCGACATGGCATAGTCTGCCGAACGACGTAATTGTTCTAATACATAGGCAGAATTTTCTGCATTGAGTTGTCCCAAAACCACTTCAGTATTTAAGGGAATATGTTCCACATACAGCTGTCCTTGAGCTGCAGATTCTAATTGTCCTTGATATTCAACCAGTTCAATCTCTTTTTTTAATAATTCGGCACGTTTTTTTAATAGATGGATATCCGCCAAGATGACAAGAGGACGCTCATCAACACGATCGGCCAAACTTAAACAAATATCCGGACCAATACCAGCAGGTTCACCACTCGTGACATATAAAGGAAGCATAATTCATCCAAATAGGGCTCAATGTTCAACATTATAACGCGAATGCCGGACAAGAAAGCTGAAGCTGTGCAAAACAACTTATAGATCAACTGCCTTAATCAACAAAACAACTCATCAATAGCCATACACTGATATTTTTCACTTTAATATTTCAATAAAAACAAAATTGTAAATTTTCATCATCGCTTGCTAAAAATACCAAAAACACTGAATGGCACAGATCCTCAAGTCGATAAAATCGTATCTATTGCTTTTCAAGAGAACATGCAAGATTCACAATTCCAGAACCAAAAGCCAATATTTTGATCTTCATTTACCGACCATCCGTTTTAGATTCCCCAACACTTCCAATTTCATCAGTCTTCTTTTAAAATATAGCGCTTGAAATTTTATATTTTCATTGTGGTTCTCCTGTCTTTCAGGTAGAATTCGGTCTCCTTTTGTTTGGACAGCTTCCATAGTCCAAACCAACTATAATAGGTAGTGGTTTAATGAAAACTCTCAGCGCTAAGCCAGCTGAAGTTCAACACGACTGGTACGTTGTTGATGCTTCTGGCAAAACTTTAGGTCGTCTTGCGACTGAAATCGCTCGTCGTTTACGCGGTAAGCATAAAACTTCTTATACTCCTCACGTTGACACTGGTGATTACATCGTTGTGATCAATGCTGAACAAGTTCAAGTGACTGGTAAAAAATCACTTGATAAGAAATATTATCGCCATACTGGTTTCCCTGGTGGTATTCGTGAAACTAACTTCGAGAAGTTAGTTGCTCACAAACCAGAAGAAATTTTCCAACGCGCTGTAAAAGGCATGTTGCCAAAAGGTCCTCTTGGTTATGCAATGATCAAAAAAATGAAAGTGTACGCTGGTACTGAGCATCCTCATACTGCTCAACAGCCACAAGTTTTGGACATCTAAGGGATACAGCACATGGCTACTAACTATGGTACAGGTCGCCGTAAGACCGCAACTGCACGTGTTTTCCTATCAGCTGGTACTGGTAAACTCGTAATCAACAACCGTTCTTTAGAGCAATATTTCGGTCGTGAAACTGCTCGTATGGTTGTTCGTCAACCTTTAGAGCTTTTAGAAGCTACTGAAAAATATGACCTTTACATCACTGTTGCTGGTGGTGGTATCGGTGGTCAAGCTGGCGCTATCCGTCACGGTATTACTCGTGCATTGATCGCTGCTGACGAAACTTTAAAACCTGCTCTTCGTCAAGCTGGTTTCGTTACTCGTGATGCTCGTGAAGTTGAACGTAAGAAACTTGGTTTACGTAAAGCGCGTAAACGTCCTCAATTCTCTAAACGTTAATTCGTTTACCGAATCGGACAAAAAACCCTGGATTATCCAGGGTTTTTTTATGGCACTTCAATTTTAATCTGGGTGAATATTTTCATCCTACTGTTCATGCACATCCTTACCCCACACACCTTCATGGCACCAGAAAGATTTGGTGAGATAATAGTTCGCAAGACCAATCAAAATAAACAGTGAAATCATCGCCAGTTTGATTAGCATCTTGTTTTCCTCTCGCTATTTTTTCTTATCATCTTTCTATCTTAACCCCAATTGCGCTTTTATGCTTCGTGCTTTTTAGCTTGAATTTTAGTATCCTATTCCATTCATTTATCACTGTTTCGGATTATGTCGATCGAAAATGCACATCTACAAGGAATTACGCTTTACAGTCATGCGGATGATTTCCGCTCCCACTGGATACGCTATGTACTTGCAGAGAAGCAAATCAAATATAATCTAATTCTTGTAGATGAAGACGATGAAGATCTGGCCAGTTTAAATCCCTATAATCAGCTCCCCATGCTGATTGAAAATGATTTAAAATTATTTAATTCCAGCATTATTTCCGAATACCTGGACGACCGCTATCGTCAAAACAAACTCTATGCCGATGCACCGATGCCACGAGCAGAGCAACGGCAATATATCTGGCGTTTTGAGCAAGATTGGTTAAAACTGGCGGATATTATGCTGTGTCATCCAGACACCCTGAATGAAAAAGAAAAAGCCAAAGCTCAAAAGCAGCTCAGAGATACGCTTATTTCACTCACGCCATTATTTCAGCATTTTCCCTTTTTTATGTCTGAAAACTTTACAATTTTAGATTGCATGCTGGCACCTATTTTTATACGGTTAAAAGCCATGGGTATCGAACTACCTAAACAGCATTGCCGTCCCATTCACTTGTATTGTCAACGAATTTTTAGCCGGCCTGCATTTGCCAAATCTTTAACGATGCAGGAAAAAAACCGTTATAGCGAATTTTTAGTAAATTAATCGAGCAACATCATGTCTGAACAAGAATTGAATCTCACCCCTACCCGACCTTATTTAGCACGCGCTATTTATGAATGGATTTGTGACAATAACCTGACCCCATATTTATTGGTTGATGCGACTCAGCCTAATACCATGGTACCGGAACAATTCATTCAGGACGGTCAGATTGTGTTAAATATCATTCCACATGCCGTACATAAGTTACATATGGGTAATGAGGCAATCACCTTCTCTGCGCGTTTTGGTGGCGTTTCACGTGACATCTATGTACCCTTAAATGCAGTACTGGGTATTTATGCTCGTGAAAATGGACAAGGTCTATTCTTTGATCCAAATGAATATGAAGGTACCCAAATTACTGAAGATACATTAGAATCAACCACAACTTCAGAAGAAACTGAACAACCTAAGAAAAAACCGAGCCTACGGTTATTAGATTAAAATAAGATGGAGCAAGTGAATGGCTTTTGATTTAGTACAATATTTTGCTGAGCAGATTAACAATCAAAAGCCTCAGCTTCTCGAGCACTATTCTAGAGAAGATCGAAAAACTCATCTGTTAGAAATTAACGCACTGGTATTAGGTAAACTTATTTCACTTTGGCGCACCGATGATAAAAAAGTTTATCAGGAAATTTCCTCGCCAGATGATCTTTTTATTCAAGAGATTGCACGACATCTCACGACATCTTCAAAAAATCAGTCTCCTTTGCCTAAAAATGAACTAGAGCCAACAGTAACTGAAATATTAAAATTACAATTGGCAGAATTAAAACAACTCAATGATATTGGAAATTTGAATATCATAGGCTTACGTGAACTGATTTTAGGACAGATTGAACATTTATCTGGCCAGGCTTCCGATTGGGTTTGGTCAACAAACGACCTAACAGAGTTAAAAGGCTCTAAACCGATTGAGCAAGAAGAGATATCATTAGACTCAACAATGAAGGAGTTTAATCAAATGGTCAGCCAACAATATCCACATCACGAAGCAAATATCAGCCATGAAGTGGTAAATGCCCCAGTTCCAGCATGGTCAAAAGTATTTGAACCTATTGTAGCTATCGTCATTCTTTGGATTTTATATAGCGCAGCAACATCTATGTTTAATTAAGAACATTCAAGTTGATATTCAAATAAAAAACTCGCCAAAATGGCGAGTTTTTTTATAACCAGCTTAAGTATTCTGAATAAAATCACCGCAAAGCTCTATTAAACTGAGAGTTATAAATTGTCTTGTTAAACATAAAAAAAGCCCCCTGCTTATGCAGGGGGCTTTTTAGAATAATGAGCTGGCGATGACTTACTCTCACATGGGTAATCCCACACTACCATCAGCGCTAAGAGGTTTCACTTCTGAGTTCGGGAAGGGATCAGGTGGTTCACTCTTGCTA